>JAYSTG010000076.1:0-16224 GCA_043719965.1 Saprospiraceae bacterium
TTATGGCTTTTTTTATTGACACTGAAGGCAATTCAGTTGCTTTACACTCCAATACGTAATTATTTTTTCATACCAAATAGTATAAAATCAATATTTTATGTCAGAATTTTTATTTTTATTCAGAGGAGGAGATAGCCCTACATTACAACAATATCCCGAAGCATGGCAACAACACATGCAAAAATGGATGCAATGGATGGGCGGCCTGACTAAAGAAGGTAAGTTTGTCGGTGCACAACCTTTGGATCGAACAGGCAAACAAGTGACGGGTGATAAAAAACTAGTCACCGATGGACCTTTTATTGAAGGCAAAGAGATGGTCGGAGGATATTTGTTCTGTAAAGCAGACACGTATGACGAAGCAGTCGATATTGCCAAAGGATGCCCCATCCTGGAGTTTTCTGATGGTAAAGTTGAAGTGAGACAAATCAATGTCCTCGCTATGTAAGTTTGTAAGTTTGCTTGACCATTCCCTTACTATCTATTTCAAATTAGCACAACAACGCATAAATAGCGTCAAGTTTATCGGAAATTTCTTTATTGATTTCATTGGGCTTCATATGTAGTATGAGTTGGTAATAATCTCTTTTTGAAAAGTCATTATAAACACCAAGTTTTTTATAGAACTCTGGAAAAATAACATCAAGCCATTCGTCTGATAACTTTGCTTTGTGCCACCAATCATTTTTTAAATCGTTCAAGTATCGGGGAACTGTTGAATCTTGGATAGTTTGTTTCATCGTTTCAACAAGCTTAACAGAACCAATGGAAGGATATTTTGCTGCAAGAATTTTTGCATGGCGATATAACATTTCGGGTTGAGCAAAATAATTTTCGAGTTCCCTTCTTTTCCAACAGATAATTTTTAATTTAGGATTGTCTTGAAGATTTGGAAGATGGTCAAAAAGTGCTAATCCTTTTAATTCGGAAAAAATTTCCTGTAGTGAAGCAAAATTATTAATTGCTGTTCCAGGAACATTGTCAGCAGTGTATTGAACATTAGCAACTTTTAGGAGGGTCTCCACTTTATGATTTAGTTTATTAGCAAAGTGCAGAAGCATTTGCAAGTCAGTAGAACCTTCAAGATACAGAATATGTTTTTTTGCTCGAGCTAAATAATATTTCTCCCAACCTATTTCAGTCAATGCTTTTTTGATGTAGCGAATCTTTTGTGGAGAAGATGATTCATTCAACTCAAAAACTTTATTTTCAATCAAAGCAATAACTTTAGATGCTTCGGCTGCTTCATCCAAAACCACTTCTGAATGAGAGGCAATAATAATTTGAGAGTTCATATCATTAGCAACTTGGTTGATAAGTTGAAATGCTTCTCGCTGGCGGATAACTTCAAGATGAGCATCGGGTTCGTCAAGTAGCAAAATAGTTTTGGGATTTGCATACATGTATGAAAGTAAAAGCAATGTCTGTTGAAAACCTCTACCGCCTGAAGAAATATCGTAACGAATTTTGTCATCTGTATATTCCAATTGAATTAGCCCTGTTGCTTTAATAAACTCGGGTTTCAATAAGTCCGTACCAAACATAGACTTAACGCCTTTGCAGAGTTTTAACCACTTTTCTTCTGGGTTATATCCCTTGGGATGTGGTGTGTCAGGATAAAGGATTTCATAACAAATATTCCTTAGCACTTCGGCTGTTTTTCCTTCCCCAAGCTTTCGTTCAATTGAACCTTGAGTAAGTTTGTCCTCATTGGTAGATATGCCTGACATTGGTTGGAGAAAGCCAAAGTGAATTCCTGTACCCAAATTATAAAGTTGTATTATTTCTTTTGAGCCGCTTATAATTTTACATTGAAATGATTCTGCGTTTGAAAATTCGAATTCCGCTTTACAAATCCAATTTTTTCCCAACTCCTCGCCTTGCAACTCCACTTGTAACTTGACACGCTTGGTTTGTCCTTGTTCGTTCTTTTCTGTTACTTTCCGATTTCTCCATAAAAATCTTGCATCTGCAATAGGGCTATTCAATAAATCTTTACGGTTGATTGTAACTGTACCATTTCTTCCTAAATCTTTTTTTTGCAGGGCTTGAATAAAATTCGTCACTCCAATTTCCCATAAGCACAATGCTTGAAAAATGGTAGACTTGCCAGAATTGTTCGGTCCAATAACTACGACTGATTGAGAAAGCGGAAAGGAAATTCTTTCCAGTTTTTTGAAATTGTTTATCGTTATTTTAGTTATCATTTTATTTTCTTTGTGTTTTCGGACTGCAATTTAGAGTTTAATTTGTTGCAAAATTGATTCTATCGGTTCAATTTTGTATTGGAAAAACTGCATTGCCACCACAGTACCCTTGAAATTAAAAGTGTATTTTAGTATTCGTATATAAATTTATACATCAAAATAACCCATCCCGCACCGATGCCGCCAGATAATCTTTTTTCGATAGAACTGATTACCGATGATCTCTTCAGGCATGAGTCTGGTAAAGTGGTTTCTGTACTCACAAAAATATTTGGTATCCATCAGCTGGAGATAGCCGAAGATATCGTTCAAGATAGCTTTGTCAGTGCAATTCAAAATTGGCGATTAAATGGAATCCCGGATAAACCTGCCGCATGGTTGATGCAGGTCGCCAAAAATAAAGCAATAGATTATTTAAGAAAAAATAGACGATTAATAGATCTGGATATCAGTGATCAGGAAAAAACATTACTTCAGTCCGGTTATACTTTCACACCTGCTTTCAATCAACTATGGGAAAATATCAATATTGAAGATGAAATGCTGCAGATGATGTTTGCTTGTTGTCATGAAAAAATATCTATCGAAAATCAAATCACCTTGATGTTGAAAACGCTTTGTGGATTTTCTACTATGGAAATTTCAAGAGCACTGATTACCCCGGAAGATACAATATCAAAAAGGCTATATCGAACTAAAGAGTTTTTCAGAACGAATAATATAAAACCCGTAATCGCCGACCACTCTACCTATGAGTCCAAACTTGATGCCGTATTAAAAGCTATCTATTTACTATTTAATGAGGGTTATTTATCTACACATTCTGACCAATCGATACGCAAAGATCTTATCCATCAGGCATTGTATTTGGGCAACATTTTATCGAAACATCCTAAAACGAATACCCCTAAAGTGTTAGCTGCCTTGGCATTGATGTGTTTTCATGCTTCCAGAATCTCCAGCAGGCTCGACGATGCCGGAGATATCATTTTATTAGCTCAGCAAGATCGTAGTCTCTGGGATCATCAACTCATCACCAAAGGGATGATTTATCTGGATCAAAGCTCCGAAGGTGAAGAAATCACTACCTATCATCTGGAAGCCGCCATTGCCCAGACCCATTGCATGGCATCTTCTTATGAACGAACAGATTGGAATAAAATTCTAGAGTTATATGATTGGTTGGAATCCCTTCAAAATAATCCCGTCGTTGCGCTTAATCGCATGGTAGCTTTTAGTAAATGTCATGACGCAGCATCTACTCTTGATGCTATTCATAAATCTCCTCACCTACAGTCTTGGCAGATTCAGCCAGTATACCATGCTTTGTTAGGAGATCTCTACACGGATTCCAATAAAAAAATTGCTAAAAGTCATTATCTAGCAGCTGCCGAGCATACCCATTCGATTGCAGAGAAAAAATTAATGATGAAAAAAATACAAGGGCTGCAATGAATTATTGTTGAATAATTATTTTATATCCCTGATCATTTATTTTTAAGAAGTAGGCACACCTGGCATTAAAAACTTAAAAAGAAAGGAAACCAGACTATTGATTGGCATAAATTACCAGTAAGTTCTAAGGCCTAACTGCAAAGCTTTTCGATATTCCAAATTTAACAATTTATGATTAAATTAGACTCATGGCATTTATGTTGTTCTATATAAAACATGCTGAGGCCAGCAGGCCGCATTTAAAACTTATTGAACGATCTCGGATAAATTAAATTTAGTATATACTCGGATTAATCAATGGCTTGATTGAGTTGAATGATGTCTTTGGAATGTTCTGACTTTTAACTATCCAGTTCATGGATACCAAGAACATAAAATATGCTTACGTACTATTTTTTGTCTAATCCTCCTAAGAAAGGTACGAATCTAAACAATCCATGAGATTCTTCTTCAAATTGACCACCTGGTCGTTTGTAGATTTTTTTCATGATCTGATCATCTCCTGAATTCACCGGAATCACCATGAGGCCATGCTCAGAAAGCTGATCTAATAATGAGGCAGGTATATTGGGGGCCCCACAAGTGATAATGACCTTATCAAAAGGAGCATACTTGGGCAAGCCTTCAAATCCATCTTTGAGATAACATCGAATGGATAGATACCCCATTTTTTTAAGGAAAGAAGCGGTCTGATGATATAAGTTTTCCTGTCGTTCGAGGGTGTACACTTTAGCGCCCAATTCATGAAGTACCGCAGCCTGATATCCACTGCCTGTACCAATCTCAAGGATTTTATCTCCGGGTAGTATGTCTAAAAGTTGTGTTTGAAAAGCCACCGTATAAGGCTGGCTGATGGTCTGATCACTGCCTATAGGAAATGGTACATCTTGATAGGCCCAATTTTCGAATCCTCTCGGTATGAAAAGGTGTCTGGGCACTTTATGCATAGCCAATAGGATTTTTTCAGAAAAAATATTCTTACGCCGAAGGTCTTCGATGAGTTTTTTTCGCATGCCCTTATGGACATGTGTATCGTCCATCCTTCCGTGATCCATAGCAATAGTAGCGGTTGCTTGTATATTTTTATTCAAGATAATCGATTTAATGCACTGATGCAGCCTTAAACTCTTTTAAATCTTCTTCATTGATAAGGACATCCCAACTGCTGTCACCGATGTCTGTAAGCAACGAAAAACTAATTTTGTGATCTATATTTTTTTTGTCTTGTTTCATCATCGGCAACCAAGCCGACATATTTAATGCCGGTGTCGGCCCATAGATCGATTCGATATATCGGATGATTTCATTTTGTTTATTGGTCTGTAATCTAAGGTATATATTGGACAGCATCGTTTCATAGATCATACCTGCTGCAATAGCTTCTCCATGTAGTAATGGGGTTGCGGATTCTAAATATTGACTTTCTATAGCGTGACCGATCGTATGTCCAAAGTTTAAAAGCTTACGTTTATTTTTTTCATAGGGGTCAGCGATAACAATTTTGCGTTTTACTTCCAGAGATCGGCGGATTATTTTAGGCCAGTCCACTTTACGCAATTCCTTGATCTGCATCAATTCTTCCCAATGACCACCATCAGCAATCAAACTGTGTTTGATGATCTCTGCATATCCACTGCGCAATTCTCGATCCGGCAAGGTATTCAGGAAGGATGGATCTATTAATATCGCATTCGGAGATCGAAATACTCCGATATGATTCTTTAAACCTCCAAAATCTATACCCAGCTTACCACCGATAGATGCATCCACTTGGGCCAATAAGGTGGTGGGTACTTGGATGAATCCAATTCCTCTTTTATAGGTCGATGCACAGAACCCGCCAAGATCTCCAATCACTCCTCCACCCAAATTGATCATTAAAGCCTGTCGATCCAGTTGAGCTTGGGTCATGGCATCCCATACTTTGATACAAGTATGAATATTTTTGTTCAGTTCACCGGAAGGTATGGTATAGGTAGTGTGTGCCCTATCCTGGATCGTAGATTGAAGCATAGGAAGACAATGGATGTGGGTCTGCTCATCATCTAAGACAAATAAATGAGCTGTTGGATATTCTTCCAATACCTCCCGCAATGCATTTTGAATAGAACCTAAATAAATCTGATACTCTGATACTTCAATTTTTTCCATGATATATTGATTGAGTGGTCCAGGCCATTGGTTTGCCTGCAAACAAAGGTTTTATTTTTGACCACACGATATTAAATAATGTAGAAGATCGATACTGTTCAAGATCTTCTTCGCTCTGCCATAAACTGATCGTAAATACAATTTTTGGATCTGATCGATCCTGAACCAATTCCAGGCTCATGCATCCTGATACGGACTCCATCTGCAATGCATGAGCTGCAAAGATATCCATAAATACAGGGATTTGTGGTTCTTTAAGCTCGATTTTTACGATTCGGATGATCATGAAGAAAGATTGTGAAAGTCGATTTGGACCATTTCGTCGACGGTAAGCCCCAACATACTTGCCGCTTTGCCTCCATGGATAGCTATTTCCATATAGTTGCTCGAATTAAATAAACATAGTGTTTCACCGACAGGTACTTCTTGATAGGAATTGGATATACGATAGACCGGATCGTTGCGTTTCATATAAATAGAAAATGATCGTCCCGCTCTAGTCTTTTCAAATTGGTCTTTTGTGATATTGATCACTACATTATCATAATGGTCTATAAAGATTACAGAACCTCGGATCATATATTTGTTGATGACTGGTTGCAAATGAATACGCATGATCAAGTTACGCACCGGTGACCCCAATTCACTCAATGGTTTTTCCGTAGCCAAATGGGTGATCATTTTAGTATACACTTGTTTGGTCGAAAAAGATGTACCGATATCATCGATTACTTCGTAGATCTCTACAGGTAGTTTTTCAAAAGCCAAGCTAAAAATCCCATTATTGGGTCCAACAAAATAATATCCTTGGTATTCAAAAGCCAGATAAGAGTGCATATTATTATAATTGTTCAATACACTTACCATATGAATAGTACCAAGAGGAGCATCCTGATAACAGTTTTTTAGGACCCAACCCGCTGTGACAATATCATGTGCATAGATCGAATGCGTAAAATCTATGAATCGTAAATCAGGCAGTGCACTGAGCATACGGCCTTTCAACTGGCCTACATAAGCATCATCTGTACCTAAATCTGTAATTAATGAGACCCAAAGCATAATTCAATCTTGTCGTTTTTTTTAGTACTTTTGAAAAAGGATCGTAGTCCTGGAGATTACGGCACAAAATACATATTATTTAAAACTTTAATATATTTAATCTAATTCTTTGGACAAAACAAGTGAAATCAATCTAACGGTAGAAGGAATAGAACCTCTAGAACTCTATGGTGAAAACAATCTAAAACTCAATCTTCTTCGCAAAGCATTTCCCGATGTCCAGATCACCTCACGTGGGAATATCCTCAAACTAGTGGGAGAAAAAAAGGAAACGCAAGATGTCAAATCTAAATTTGAAATGATGGTGCGGTATCTTAAGGAACATCAAGAGCTGTCTACTCATACTATTGAGGATTTATTGACTGGATCCAATCCTATGGAAAATCGTGTTCAAGTCAATACAGATGGAGGGATTATCCTTCATGGGCGTGAAGGAAAACCTATCCGAGCTAAAACTCGCAATCAAAAATTATTAGTAGAAACGGTAGATCGTAATGATATCGTTTTTGCTATTGGGCCAGCCGGCACAGGTAAGACCTACACGGCAGTAGCGTTGGCAGTACGAGCGCTAAAAAATAAATTGGTCAAAAAAATTGTACTGACTCGTCCGGCTGTCGAAGCAGGAGAGAACCTAGGTTTTCTCCCTGGAGATTTGAAAGAAAAGATAGATCCCTACCTTCGTCCACTATATGATGCACTGGATGATATGATCCCTGCAGACAAACTAGCACAGTTTATGGAGACTCGGGTGATCGAGATAGCTCCACTCGCCTATATGCGAGGCCGTACCTTAGATAATGCATTTATCATACTGGATGAAGCACAAAACTCGACTCCATTGCAGATCAAAATGTTTTTGACACGACTCGGTCCATCAGCGAAATGTATCATCACTGGTGATCTTACTCAGATAGATTTGCCTAGAAATCAACGATCGGGACTGGCTCAGGCTATCTATCTACTACAAAATATCAATGGAATTTCCAAAGTCGAGCTCACTGCAGAAGATGTCGTCCGTCACCGCCTAGTCAAAGAAATCATCAAAGCATATAGTAAAGAACAGGATAAGTATCGTCGAGATGTCGATGACGAATATGACACACGCATTAAAGTAGAAGAAACCCCAACCCTATAATTTAGTTCATCATTACAAATTTCTTTTTATATTTAGCTTAAATAAAAAAAACAATCCTATGCAAAGGCGTAATTTTATTAAACAAACTTCTCTGGGTGCTCTTGCGCTATCCTCTCCTTCTTTAAATTTATTAACCTCTAAGAAAAAGCCCCATATCGTCAGCCTCCAATTGTATTCTGTACGGGATGCCATGGCAAAAGATCCAGTAGGCACCATCAAGGCCTTGTCTATGTTGGGATTTAAAGATTGCGAACATGCAGGTTATAATCCAGAGAAAAGACAATTTTATGGATATACTCCTGTCGACTGGAAAAAAGTCTTAATGGATCACGGCATGACGATGCAAAGCGGTCATACTGTCTTTGGTAAGCCACATTGGAATATGGATACCAAAGAAGTAACCGACCTATGGAAGACCACGGTCGAAGATGCAGTATCTGTGGGTCAGGAATATATCATCTCTCCATGGTTAGACATCAATCTTCGTAAAAACCTGGATGATCTGAAAAAGTTTTTGGAAGGATTTAATGCTGCTGGCGCTTATTGTAAATCTCAGGGTATTCGCTATGGATATCACAATCATGATTTTGAATTTAGTATCAGACTCACCAGCAAACGGATCATGGATATCATCATGGAGCAGACAGATCCCAGTCTAGTGGCTCAACAATTGGATATTGGAAACATGTATGGTGGAGGTGGTCGAGCGATGGAATTATTGAAACAATATCCTGGCCGATTCGAGCTGATGCATGTCAAGGATGTGATCAAGGCTCAGATGAACGGCGCTGAACATTTCGAAAGCTGTATACTCGGCAAAGGACTCATCGATGTGAAAAGCATATTGAAGTATGCCCGCAAAAAAGGAAATACACACTACTTAATCATAGAACAGGAGTCCTATCAGGGTATGGCGCCAATCGATACCATGAAAGATGATCTGGCTATTCTGAAGGGATGGGGTTATTGAAAGAATACAATAACTCAAACGAAAGATACTGTGAAGTAAACTGATAGCCTTGATCTTGCTGCAGAAAGACTCCGGAGGGGTCTGACTTCATTAAATCCAGACTAATCATAGTAACCGTAGACTCCAGAGGAGTCTCTGACTTTCGCGGTCGACATCGAAAGAAATCGTTCACTGACCCTTGTCAATAAAAAGAATGGAAAAAGCTAACCTCTACCGCTGACACAAAACCCGCATTTAGATTTTGACTAGGGAAAAAGGCATAATCAGATGGTTGTTCCTGATATCGATTAAGACTTAGGAAGTTCCCTCCTCCTATAATTCGGTTGTATCTCATGTCCAGAGATGCTCCTATCCTTGTATTATAACTCAGAAAATAGGATAGCTCGAATCTCACTGCGGGGGAGATTCGTAAAGATAAATTATCTTGATTTACCTCGCGGCCCGGGCCATACAAAGCGTTAAATTCCAAATCTGCAAAAATTGAATATCTCGTTCGTGAATTAGGAAAGTAACTATGTTGCCTTACTTGACGCGCATACATATAGGGCAACTGATCTTTTATATCGATTCTTTTTTGATAACCTCCGCCTACGACAAAATAATCGTCTAAATGCATGGATTGCGATCTTGGTGTGGATACTGTTTTTGAATAAAATAGTTCAGCTCCCAGAGAAAATTGGGGTTCAATCAGTGTTTTTTCAAAAAAGTTATCATCATAATTTACTAATCCGACAAACCCCATGCCCTTTCTTTTGCCCACACTCCTGGAGTTGTCAATAGCATAAAATAGATTGTCTTGCATGATCGCCATAGCGTTTACAAGATCCGCTTCATTGGGGATGTTGAGTTTCAACCATTGGCCTATTTGGTTGAATTGGTTCAAAAAACTTCGCCTATAATCCAGGACCCTTTGGTACTGCACCGATTGTATTAGTCTTGCCATTTCAAACAATTGATCTTGAGTAAATGGAGTTTGCAGGATTGAGCTCTGGAGGAGGTCATCCATGATAAAATTGGCAACAAATAATGTCGACGCAGGGTCAATCCTTCCTTTCCCCAATTTGAAGGGCAAGGATAAAGCAGAATATAAATATTTAGTGGATGGGAAATTGGTTTGGGCTGTATTGATATAAGCCGAACTTAATTGACCTCCAAATTCCTTAAACTTTAGCCCTTCAGTATATTTTCGTCTGATCATCGAAACAGAAGTAGATAGCCCAAATCCATTTCTTTTGTATTTGTTTATATTTTTAAATTGGTTATAGTCGTATCTGCCTTCGCCGAACAATCCTAATATATATTGTATACTATCATTATTAATAATTCTGCTGTATCCAAGTGAATTATTCGAATTAAAAATATTGGATTCACTTCGGGGGATCGGAGACTCACTGCCAGACGAATTGTATCCTCCACCCAAGTCCAAATTCATGTTCAGTGCTTGAAACCTATACTGTGGCGCTTTATATGCTTTATAATCAAAATTATTCTGCGCAATTATGCTAACATTAAAAAGTAGTAGAATAATAGGTAAAAGAAGTTTCATAGGTCTAACTATTTATATAAATTAAAAAATGAGAATGCGTGTTTAATCCCAGTCTATGGCTATAAAGTTAGCCCTTTAAAAAGCTAATTTTGTTGCTTATATCTTAAAATTTGGAAAGATTATAGACCAAGCTCTCGTGGCGGCTCATCTTCAGACCAGAGGAGAGGAGATGTGTCATGGAGATCAATCGATCCTTGAAGAAAATCTCGCAGTATACTTGAATGAGAGCAGTGCAGTGCTGCTTAGAACGATTTGAAGGGCAGTCTTCTTTAAGTACCAAGTAAGTTAAAATCTACTTCCGGCATTATGGTCGCATTGATTGCCGGAGGTACCACATTAGCCTACCATCCTATATATATTTTCGCTTCTATTGCATTTGGTAGTTTGTTTGTACCTTGGATGAATGATAGCGGGTTCTGGGTGGTGGCATTGAAAAATTTTAGCGCCACCGTTGCAAGTATCGCCTTGATAGTACCTGGTGGAAGTGATGATATTATCGGTCGTATTACCAATGGTATAGATAAATAATATTCTTTCCATTACCTTTGTAGATAAAATTTGATTTTTTGCAAAAATTATATTTATGAAAGTAATATTGGATGTCAAAGACTCAAAAGCTTCTTTTGTAATGGAGCTTTTGAACAGCCTGCCCTTTGTAAAGGCTGAACCTCTCTCGCCATATAAAAAAAAGGTATTAAAGGGTGTAAAACAGGCTGCAAAAGAAATGAAACTAATAAATGAAGGAAAACTGAAAGCAAAAAATGCAGAAGATTTAATCCATGAGTTATAAGATTAAAGCCATTCCCTATTTTGAGAAAGCCATTAAGCAACTTACTAGAAAATATCCTTCTCTCAAGCAGGAATATCAAGAACTCATAAAATCCCTTAAGTCAAATCCCTTTCAGGGCTCACCTTTAATAAATAATTGTTTTAAGATTCGAGTCTCTATTGCCTCCAAAGGACGAGGCAAGTCAGATGGCGCAAGAGTAATCACTTGTATTAAAGTTGTAGAATCAACAGTTTACCTATTAACTATATATGATAAATCTGATAAAGACTCGATAAGTAATATTGAACTCAAGGATTTAATTAAATGGATTTAGCTTCAGATCAATGCGTATACTCATACTTGGTGGAGGTGGCTTCCTCGGACAGAAACTAGCCCAGAGATTAGTGATCGACAGATCCATTCTGATCAATGGAGATCATGGCGACATTACCGCTATTCAATTACTTGATCGATATTGGCCAGAGCATCGGATTGAAGATCCGCTGCTTGAATATACTTCTGGGGATATTACAGAAGATGTCGTGGTGAAGTCTACTCTGAATGCAGCGCCCGATGTAATCTTCCATCTAGCTGCTATCGTCAGTGGAGAGGCTGAGAAAAATTTTGATCTTGGCATGGAAGTCAACTTACATGCTAATCTTCGATTGCTCGAAATGATCCGTGCTTTGAATTTTAAACCTGTACTTGTCTTTGCAAGTACCTGCGCCGCTTTTGGTGGTGATGTATCCCGCACGATAGATGATGTTACGGCGCCTGCTCCTCAAAGTTCTTACGGTACTCAAAAGGTAATGACGGAACTACTCATCAATGACTATAGCCGAAAAGGTTATTTGCATGGTCGGGTGTTGCGATTACCTACTATTGTCGTAAGACCAGGCAAGGCTAATGCCGCTACTTCGTCATTCGTAAGCTCCATCATCCGCGAACCGTTGCAGGGTCAGCACGCCAACTGTCCTGTATCGGATGATGTGAATGTATGGATACTATCCCCTCGGGCAGTAACCCAAAATTTTATTTATGCGGCCGGCTTGACGAATGAAAGCTTAGGACAAAAAAGAATAATTAACCTCCCGGGTAATACGATCCAAATTAAAGATATGGTAAAAGCTTTGGATAAAATTGCAGGAAAGCCGGTTAGTCAGTTGATTGATTGGACACCGGATGCATTTATACAGAGTATCGTATTAACATGGCCTCCGTTTTTTAAAACAGATTGGGCTGATGCTTTAGGTTTTGCAAAAGATCAATCTATAGAGGAAATCATCAAGGGATTTATAGAGGACGAATTGAAGTGAGCGGCTAATCTTCCATTTCTTAATACAAAGGAGCTGATCGTTTTCATTCAGTCTTTGGTTTTCATAATTATTGGAATTATTTGAGATTCATAACAGTTGACCAAAACTTCTATCATTGCATAACAAATAAATGATATCAGAATGAATAAGTATGCATTAATCACCGGAGCGGGATCTGGTATAGGCCGCGATGTCAGTATCACCCTTTTAAAAAACGGATATCAGGTGGCCTTGACAGGGCGCAATCTATCTTCACTTCAAGAAACCGTCGCCATAGCGGGAGCATATGGCAAGAACGCATTAGTCATTCCTTCCAATGTCTGTGACCCTGATTCGGTAATCGAATTATTTAAAAGCATAAAATCCAATTTCGGTCGATTGGATCTTTTATTTAATAATGCAGGAACCAATACAAAGGGCCTATTAGAAGACATTAGTTATGAAGCATGGCGTATGGTGATGGATACCAATGTGACGGGTGCTTTTCTTTGTACACAACAGGCGTTTAAAATCATGAAAGACCAGGACCCTCAAGGCGGACGCATCATCAATAATGGATCTATATCAGCATCAGCACCCAGACCTAACTCTGCACCGTACACTGCATCCAAACATGCAGTCACCGGCCTTACTCGATCTACTTCATTAGATGGTAGAAAATATAATATTGCATGTGGTCAGCTCGATATAGGCAATGTAGATACTACCATGGCCGCATCCATGAAGACTGGCATGCCCCAAGCAAATGGGTCGATTGCAATAGAGCCAACGTTTGATGTAAGCCATGTCTCGGAAGCTGTGCTTTATATGGCCTCATTGCCTCTTACTGCCAATGTGCAATTCATGACGGTGATGGCTACTCAGATGCCTTTTATTGGAAGGGGCTAGCGAGAACGAAGAGGTTCAATATTTTTAGCGAACCATGCTCTGCATTCATCCAGATTGACTATGCCGGAGGCGGATTAATGAACGAAAAATTACACAAAAAGAATTTGCCGGAATGATAGGAATGGCCCCTACCCAATTGAATGAAATAATAAAAGGAAAAAGGAATATAACAGCGGAGGCAACTTTATTGATTGGAAAAGCACTAAATATGGATGCAGAATTATGGATGAACCTTCAATCCGGTTATGAACTCAACCTTGCAAAAATTGAAGAAAAAACGAAACACAAATTAGCATCGTTGGATCTATGGCAAATGATAAAAGCTTATATTCCTTTTTCTTTTTTTAAAAAGCAAGGTGTGTTGGTTGAAGATATTTCTTCAAACTTGAATTCAATAAAAGAAATCTATGATATTGAACATTTTGACCAAATACCTCTAAAATTAAATGACTCTTCACTTACTAAACATTTTAGAAAATCGGAAAAACAGACTGTTGAGACCATCAACTTAGCAGGCTGGGTATATCTTGCCCAGTTCAGAGCTGATCAAATGAAGGTTGCTTCCTTTAATAGCCAAAGTAAAAATGAATTGGTAGGGAGGCTTAGGCCAATATTAAACGAAAATAAAAATACAGTTTCCCAATCTCAAAAGTTATTATCTGAGTATGGTGTTAAATTGATCTTTCTTACTACTCCTGAAAAGTGTGCAGTGGATGGGGTCACATTCTGGAGCAGTGGACATCCTGCGATAACATTGAGTTTAAGATACAAAACCATTGGCAATTTTGCTTTTACCTTATTCCATGAATTGGGACATGTCTATCTTCATCTTACCAGTGATAATGAAGCCCGATTCATCGATGATTTAGATAAAAAATCAGAAGATCTAAAAGAGATTGAAGCAAACTATTTTGCCAACGAAAATTTAATTGCTCAAAATAATTGGGATCAGTTTTTAATGCAAAATCCCCGTCCCAATGATGAGTACTTTATAAGTTTTGCAAAAATGCAAGGGCTACACCCCGGTATCATCGTAGGCAGATACAGCCATCATTTGAATAGATATAAGATTAGGTCTGCTATAAATAAGAGCTTGAATTAAATATGCCGAATACATTCCATATTGGGGATGATCTTGCTTAACTAGGAAAATAACAAATCATATAAACAACTGATAATCAACGAGTCTTTGCTTAACTAGGAAAACGACATATTTAAAAATAACATATATGAGGGTCACCACGAATTCTAAAAACCGACATCACTGCCTCCAATGTATATCGATCTGCGGCCAACCAAGACAGGTACCACCCTACCAAGGCCCCGCTCAATTTTAAAGGATCAGAAAGTAGAATTTTTTAAATGCAAGGTGATTCTTGGGGAAATGAAAGCTAAAATTTGAAATAAGTTTTACGATGAAAATGTTGGTGATACACAGATTTTTGGTGCGTAGAAGTATTGGATAAGTCCGTTTTCCATTTAAATGATTCCTAGGGCGTATGTGGCAATTGCTTTGGGGATAGGGCAGAGGTGATCATTGTCGAGTTGAATGAGGTAATAGCAGCGTAACTTTGCTTAACTACGATCGTGCATTTTAATGTAACTAAATGATAATCAGACTGTTCTTGCTTAACTAGGAAAATACATGAAGAAAAAATGGATAGACGAAGCTATTAAATTATTAGAAAATAGTCTCACTCCAATACCAAAGGAGCTTAATGAGATTGACTGGAAAGAGGACTTATCCCCTAAAGCCGACAAGCTTGCTCAGCATTTATCTGCTTTTGCTAATAACCCTGGAGGTGGAATGTTGGTATTTGGTATAGAAAATAAGTCTGCTTCCTTAAAAAGTATAACTAAAGCAAAAGCAGATAAAATTGTTGAACAACTAAGTTCGATTGGAAGGGATTCCTTAGACCCTATGGTCAGCATTGATCATTCAATAGAATTATTTCAAGGAATACCTCTGTTATTTATCTTAATTAAAGAATCAGCTACTAAACCAGTTCATTTAAAAAACCGATCAATAGAGGAGGCATTCATTAGAACTGGAGGGTGTACACGAATAGCTTCAAGACAGGAGATCGGTGGTCTTATGCTTAATAGTAAAACCCCACAATTTGAAGAATTGCATGCAACCAAAGTCAAATCAGAAAATGAAGTACTATCTGCTTTAGATTATAAAACTATCTATAAATTATTAGAAAAACCCGTTCCTAGGGATAATCAGGAAATTCTATATTGGATGAAAAATGAGAAACTTATAGACGAAGTGGATGGTACTGGCTATTATGTAACAAATTTTGGAGCATTGGCAGCTGCTCATAATTTATTAGAATTTGATGGATTATCAAGAAAATCAATCCGAGTAATAAAATATAAAGGATTAAGGCACTCTCTAAAAACCTCAAAAATACATCACATAATATTATAATATGGCGAAAAGAGATAGTAACTTAATGTCATGAAAACAAATTCAAAGAAAGGTAAATTACAAAGAGTGATTAGTACTCCGGATCTGTTTGAAAGTCAGGACAGAATAGAAAAGCTGAAACGACAAAATAACAGTTTGATCAAGCTGAAAAAATATATCGACTGGTCATTTTTCGGTAAAGAGATTGATAGACAATTGCCGGAGGTTGATTATAGCAAAGGAGGACGCCCACCCATTAGTAGAGAATTAATGTTCAGGATACTCGTGTTACAGCACATGTTTAATTTATCA
>JAYSTG010000077.1:0-16219 GCA_043719965.1 Saprospiraceae bacterium
GGTGATAGCCTTCATAGCTCCGATTCATTTGTTTGCTCAGTTTTGGTATCATACTCAACATATTGGTACCATGGGCGTGCTGGAAAAAATCATTGTAACTCCATCACACCATCGGGTACATCATGCTATCAATCTGGAATATCTAGATAAGAATTATGGACAAATATTCATCTTCTGGGATAAGTGGTTCGGTACCTTCCAAGCAGAGTTGACTTCCGTAATTCCCGTATACGGAATCACACGACCTGTCAGTACCTGGAACCCTATTAAAATAAATTTCCAACACTTATGGCTATTAATCAAAGATGCATGGCATACCAAAGACCTGAAAGATAAACTTCGTATCTGGCTGATGCCCACCGGATGGCGGCCTGATGATGTACAAGCCCAACATCAAGTGTACAAAATCCAGGATGTCTACCACTTCGATAAATATAATACCAAGGCTTCACTGGCGCTCCATATCTGGTGCTGGGTCCAACTCACAGCATTATTATTGATTTCAAGTTACTTATTTGGAAATATTGCTTTGATTAATGGGATCAATCCTTATTTTATTTATGGTTATGGTCTTTTTATTTTTATCCATGTCTATGCTTTTACTGACCTTATGGATAGAAATCCTAATGCCTGGATCGGAGAAGGGATGAAATTGATCCTAGGTTTATATTTTATTTGGAGCCAGGGATGGGTGTGGTTTGGGGCTGCAGATTGGGTCACTTTCGCGATGATTGGTTATTTGCTATTATCTATGTTAGTCACCAGTTATTTTGTGATCCGACATTCGAGTGAAGATCATTTGATTCCTGACCTTGCTTAAGGTTTTATGATTTAAATTTTAACTCCTAAAGTATGAAATATTATTTTCTTGTCTTTATCATGTATCTCATACAAATGAAAGCAGCAGCACAGCATGCTGATTGCTTGTCTCCAGTAACATGCGTTTTCGCACCCCAATTATTTTATGGAGGATGTAAACCATATGCTGTATATCCTGGTCAGCCATTCAAGGTAATATTGGGCACCAATCAAACCAATGTAGATCGTATAGAAGTTACTTTAGTTCAAGCTCCTTGGTCGGTAAATAATGTTTTCGTGACTACCCTAGTGCTGAGAGATGATGGATTAAAAGGGGATGAAAAGGCAAATGATTATTATTTTACCATAGATCAGGTGAGGTCCAAAGTTCAGGCTCCTTTGTTTGGTACTAGTGAATTCTTTCGTACAGTACCTGTAAAATTTGTGTATACCAATGGTAGTGCAGAAAGTATAGATATAGACTTGGCATTTGGGATCAGGATCATGCCATTATCATACGTTGCACCAGTGGTGAAAAAACTATCATCTACCGCCCAGATTACTTCACATGTTTTAAATATTGTGGTTCCTTTAGAACAATCAGATAAACATGAAATACTGACCAAGTTATATTATCAACACTTTCCCGATGATCGAGATTTTTTAGTGAGAGCCACTACTTACTATACGCCTGGCGGGACACCTGCAGGAAATTATAATTCTGTAATACAGGAAGTGCAAGGTATATCCAATTTGTCTTTTACTATTCGAAACAACAGTGCATTATATGGTAGCAATAATAAGTTACAAGGTATCATCAATTTATTTTATACTCATGGCGGCCAAGGTACATTACTTAATCATGAGATTTTACATCGTTATGCGGCGTTTATTGATGCTACTCTTGGAATTACTCTTATACCTCACTGGACATATACAGTGATGCCCTCTTCGGGATTTGGATCGGGATTACAGATTTCATCGTATAGTAAGATTAGTGATGGCGTTTACTCTTACAAAACTGCAGGCCTTGACAATACTTATTCCAAATTAGAACTGTATTTGATGGGATTTTTACCAATTGATTCTATTCCCTTTCCAATTCAAGCTTTAGGGAATATATCGAATCCGCGGGTTTTACAAGGAGGAATATTTGCAGTGGATGCCACCGAAGAAATAAAGGTGACTCAGACTCAATTCTTTACAAAAATGGGTACGCGAATACCCAATCATACCAACTCACAAAAACAGTTCAAACTAGGATTAATGGTCACTAGTGATCGACTACTAACTCCTGATGAAATGGCCTATTTTCATGGCCATATGCGGGAATATGAAAATACCAACCAATCACCTGCAATGATAGTAGGCAATAGAAATTTTAATTCTGCTACCAGGGGTTTAGCAAGTATTACTACACGTATTTCTAATGATCTCACACCGGTCATCGATCAGGGCATCAGTCAGGCATTTTCTGTATATCCTATTCCAGCAAATAGATCTATAAATGTCCAATATGATAAGAGCAAATATCCGATTATTAAATATGGAATTCTAGACATTCACGGCAAATCAGTTCAAGAAGGATTTGTAAATAATAAATTAGAATTGAAGAATATGCCTGCAGGTGTCTATTATCTAAAATTGCAACCTCTTAATCAAAATACAGTTGCAGTAAAAAAACTTTTACTTGTAAATTGATTGGTAAAAATTTACATTTGGATTTTCACTAGAATGTCAGGAGACAAGAAAATTGATTTTCAATTTCTTCATCAATTCGGAGGGTAAAAAATTTATGGCTAATGAATTTTTCCATCTAACTTCCTGTCATGCGTTGACTACCAATGATTAATTCCTCTGTACTTATTTTCATATGTTCTATCATTTTATTGATTTTCTTAAGCTGTCGGTATGGAAGTTAGCTATAAATTTTTACTATTGCAGCAATAGTCCCTTTATTTTGGGTTAATATCTCTTACTTTCTTTGTGGAATAGCTAGAAAATTACTACAATCGAAAAATCATCAAGAAGGCCATCCGAGTCCAAAGGAATTGGTCTGGATCCAAAAATTTATTCTCTTGCCTATATCGATTAATTTAGACTCAATTTTTCCTTCCAATAGGGATCTGGTAATGTTATGGTTCAGAAGAAAAGTATAACATTCCACGTGATCTATCCTATGCTCCACTCCGGATGATAGCCCTTAACCCCTTTAAAATACTCCCACAGTTTGGTTGAATCATGCACCAATTCATCTGTCGGCATGAACGGATTACTAAAAGTTACTGTTTTATGTTCAAAATCAAATTTGCACATTACGATAGGTACATTGGCTTTCTTAGCAATATAATAATATCCTGATTTCAATTTTTCTACCTTTTGGCGTGTACCTTCAGGTGCAATAGCGATTTTAAATTCCCTATGATCATTAAAATATTGAACCATACTATCCACAAGATTTGAATTTTTAGTACGATCCACAGGCACCCCGCCAAGCCAACGAAAGATAAAACCAAAGGGTGCTTTAAATAGGGTATGTTTGCCCATAAACCTTATATCATACCCCATGCTTCCTCTAGTCATGAGGCCTATGCCCACATCCCAGGCAGAAGTATGTGGTCCGACTACTACTAAAGCTTTTGGGATAGAATTCATGTCAAACCCTTCTATTTTCCATCCAGCCAAGCGGCGAATAATAATCCAAAACATTTTACCCATAATTGGCATTCAAAATTAGACAAAAAAAATCAAAGGTCGATTAAACGAATGCCTTTATCCATCGTCTAAACCTTAGTTTTGAAGCTTATTCCAGTTTCACAGACGCAATGACAGATACAGAGATCGTACTGATGATGCAAGCAGAAGGTAGCCGCAACGCTGCCTTGCGGCATTTGATGAGCAAGTATCAGGAGCGCCTCTACTGGGTCATTCGGAATATAGTGGAAAGCCATGAGGATACGGATGATGTATTGCAAAACACCTTCATCAAAGCTTATCGAAATATTGAAAAGTTTGAGGCTCGAAGTTCATTATTTACATGGGTGTATCGCATAGCAACCAATGAAGCTTTGACTTTTAAGAAATCCGCCAACAGAAAAGCAACGGAATCCCTGCCAGTGTATGGAATGGCTTTAGGAGGACCTACTGTGGAGCATGATAATTCCGAGGAAGAAGTATTAGCCAAGTTGAAGTCTGCAATGAGTGGATTACCGGATCGACAGCGTCAAGTTTTTTCCATGCGATACTATGATGAATTGAGTTATGCAGATATCAGCCAACTATTGGGTTTATCCGAAGGCGCTCTAAAAGCATCATACCATCACGCCGTAAAAAAAATTGAAAAATACATTTTGGATACATCTACACACTAATAAACTTTCACTTATGAATAATAAAGACAAACAACAGGATATTTTAAAGGAGTTGGATGAGTTATCTCCTGGTCTACATAAAATATTACCTCAAAAACGGACGGATGACTTGCCATTCCGATATTTCGAACGATTACCGGATCAAGTACTGAATACCTTGAAAAAAGAGCCAGTGCCAGATTCTAACTGGTTAGAGCAATTCATGAATGTCTGGTTTACAAAGCGAAGATTAATCCTGGCTATAGCTTCAATAATTGGCTTGATCCTGATTGTCGGAATCCTGAATAATGATCAAGATCATCGAATAAACCTTTCAGATTTGAAATCTTCAGAAATCCAATCCTATCTATTGAATCATGCTGAGGACTTGGATGACGATCAATTGTCTTTGTTGTCAAAAAATGACATTATCGACAAAATGGACCTGTTACACATTTCCGATGAAGAGCTTGAGCCCGTGCTAAATGATTATTTATATCAAATCCAGGATGTCGAACTAAACTAAAATTAATAAAAAAAATAAAACATTATCATTCCATGAAAAATATTTGCCAAATCTTTTTATTTATTACTTTGCTTTTAACTGCAGGAACAGTTACAGCCCAACGAGGAGAACGAATAGAAAATCTCCGAATAGGCTTCATCACCAACAAATTAGCCTTGACTACCTCTGAGGCAGAAAAATTCTGGCCAGTATATAATATATATCGTAACGCGGTCTCCGATATCAGGAGGCAATCGAATATTGAAATGAATCTGGAAGCTATGAGTGATGCTGATGCTGAAAAGGCTATACAATCGTCGATCGATCGGATGGAAAAAGAACTCGCCTTATTTAAAAATCTAACTCGGGACTTGAAACCAATCCTACCAGCTAGAAAGATTGCTTTACTTTCAAAAGTGGAGCGCAATTTTAATGAGGAACTTATTAAAAGAAGTCAAGCCGCAGATGGACTAAAGCCAGGTTTGAAGCGCAGTCAACCTTGATCAGAAATCATTCAATATTGGATTTATAAAAAAAGAGAAAGTCTCAACTGGTCTTCTCTTTTTTTATATCATTGCTTTATCTCTTACTAAATAAAATATGTGTTATGATTAGAGCATGAATCTATTAGTATTAAATTAGTGTTAAAGGCAATATGTAATGAATTATATTCTAAAGCATTGTAAGATTAATATTCCTCATAATGTGTTCATTTTGAATAAGTTTTGAAAATATTTCTTTGCAAAAAGTTTCCTAGTTTGAGGGTTTTATCTAATTTCAACCGCGAAATCGAATTATAATTAAATCAATCCCATTGCATGGAAAACAAATACCAGGATGACCATAGTCTAACTCAGTGGGTAAATGAGTTTGAGATTTTAACCCAACAAGGAGAAAAGACTTCTTTTGAAATCAGAATATATCAAAAACTTGTTGAATATTATCAAAACGATGGTGACCTCAAGAAAGCGGTAGAAGTAGCGGAATCTGCACTCCAGCAATATGGTTATCGTGTTGATTTTTATTTGGTGAAATCTAGATTATTATTATCTCAGAAGCAGCCCATGGAAGCGATGGACTGTCTCCATCAAGCTGAGCAGATGAGCCCCCAGGATACTGATGTACTTTTGACCAAAGCCATGATCCTCGCAGAACTAAAAGACAAAGCGACAGCCTTAAACATACTTCAAGATTTAAAAGGATATGTAGGCCAATCTGATTTGGTAGAAGTATTAATTTGTGAAACGGAGATTTATTTTAAAGCTGAGGAGTATGATAAAGGATTCATCACCCTTAAAGATACTTTGCGATCAAACTCATATCATGAGAAAGGCCAACAACTCCTTTCTGAATATATCACCATTTCTCGGCATTATCAATCCATAGCAACATTTCTGCAAGAAATGTTGGAAAACAGTCCTTACTCTCATTTTGCCTGGTACAATCTGGGGCATTGCTTTTCCAATTTAGGCGAATATGATCAGGCCATTGATGCCTTTGAATATGCTTTTTTGATTAAACCTCAATTTGAGCAAGCTTATATAGATTGCGCTGAGACCTGTGTGCTTCTGAGACAATGGGACAAAGCCTTATCTATATATCAAGAAGTAGTCAATACCTTTGGTGAAGAATACGATATGCTTATTTCTATTTCTGAATGCTGTATTCATCTTAAAGATTATAAACAAGCCAAAAAATACCTCAGTCAAAGTCTTAAGTTGGATGTATTTGGCGAAGATGCACATTATATGATGGGACAATGCTTTGCAGCCGAAGCCAAATGGCACAAAGCCATACAATGTTATCGCAGGGCGATCTCTATAGATGAGACCAGTGATACTTATTTTCTGGCATTAGCCAAAGCTTATTCACAAATCGGTGAGTTCGATAAAGCACATCGCAATTTTAAGAAGGCTACGCATTGTGCTCCTGAACAAAACACCTATTGGTTTGAACATGCTTCGTTCCTTCTACATCAAGGAAAAATAAAACAAGCGCTTGAAGTGCTGGATCAGGGAGAAATCTCTTCCGTCGGAAGTGACTTATTGTATTGTAGAGCGGCAATACATTATCTGTTAGGTGACAAACCTAAAGCGATCAATATTTTGGCTGAAGTATTAGAGGACGATTTCCAAAGTCATCATTGCATCTTTGAATTGGCTCCAGATATGAAAGAGGACAAAGACATTGCATCTATCATAAAGTATTACCAGGGAGAAGTCTTTTAATAGAGTATAGTCATCTCCTTATAAACTTTGCACAAAAAGTCCTTCAGTGTCCTTGTACTAGGATACCAATGTACCTAAATGCTCTTCCCCTTGAAGGATCCTTAGTAGGTTACCTCTTGTGGTCACATCAAACACAATGATAGGCAGGTTATTTTCTTGACATATTGTAAATGCAGTCATATCCATGACTCCGAGTGATTGGGCAATAGCTTCTTTAAATGAAATAGTTTGGAAACGAGTAGCTGAGGCATCTTTATTCGGATCTGCATTGTATATTCCATCCACTTTAGTCCCTTTAAGCAATACTTCAGCATTAATTTCATTTCCTCGTAGTGCAGCTGCAGAATCTGTAGTAAAATAAGGGTTTCCTGTACCTGCTGAAAATATCACTACCCTTCTTTTTTCTAAGTGCCGGATTGCTCGTCTACGAATATATGGCTCTGCAATCTGTTCCATACCTATAGCTGATACCAGTCTTGTATATAAACCCAGGTCTTCCATACTGCTCTGAAGTGCCATTCCATTGATCACGGTGGCTAACATGCCCATATAATCGCCCTGTACCCGCTCTACCCCTGACTTTTCAGCGCTGAGGCCCCTGAAGATATTGCCTCCACCGATGACAACAGCTACTTCTACGCCTGCATCGACGACAGATTTAATCTCTCGGGCATAATGTTGTAATTGATCAGATTGGATGCCGAACGGTTGATCACCCATCAAGGCTTCTCCGCTTAGTTTCAAAAGGACTCTTTTGTATTTTAATGCCATGTGAGGTAGGTTGTTTCTTGTAAATTTGACCAAAAATAGCAAATGCTTGACAGATGGTCTTTAATCCGATATCTTGCAGGTACAAAACAGCAATTTTTACGATGGTGACTCGCTTTTCCATCTTTTGTGTTTTTCTTCCTTTTCTCGGTTTTACACAATCAAAAAACCTGATACCCAATCCTGGTTTTGAACATGCAGTAGGCAAGCCAGAAAAATGGTTTTATACGGGGGCTGATTTTAATCTGGTGTTTTCTGATTGGAAAAGTCCTACAGCTGCTTCGCCGGATGTTTATAATGAAAAGATTCAAGTGCCTGTCTATTGGAAAGAAAAAGGATTTTACCAATTGAAACCATACCTGGGACAATCTATGGTGGGTATCACATTATATGGTTGCAATCAAGGGAAACTACATTGTAGAGAATATATAACCGTGCCACTAAGCGATTCCTTGGTCATAGGTCAACAATATCATTTTTCTATGTGGGTTGCTCCTATGCAAAAAGGAGTAATCGTGGATCAAATCCAGATAGCATTCGATATAAAGCCAGCTAAAGTGATGGACGACAGAAGGTTAGAATTAAAACCATTTTATAATCTGCCTATAGAAAATCAAACGATATGGCAACACCTCGACCTTCGTTTTTTTGCTGAAACAGAAGCTAATTATCTCACAATTGGAAATTTTAAAAATGATGAATCCACTACTATAGTCAAAAGCCAATCCTCCATACATCAGCCTTTTGCGTATTATTATATCGATGAAGTAAGCTTGAGAAAGATCCCACCTATCCTCACTAGAGAAGAAATAGGCCAATATGATACAATGGATCTGACGCAATCCGCCATAGAAATTAAAAACATTTATTTTGATTTTGACGAAACCAAATTGTTGCCTGCTTCTTATCTGGAACTCAATAAGCTCCTAAAACTTTTAATCAACCATCCTCTGTTGAAAATACATATCCTGGGACATACAGACAAGATAGGTTCTGATGCCTATAATAAAATGTTGTCTACACAACGGGCTCAGATGGTTGCCTCTTTTTTGACCCGCCATTACATTGACTCGGCCCGATTAAAAGTGAGTGGATTTGGTTTTGATCAGCCTCTGGCCTCTAATGAAGACGAATCTGGTCGGCAAAAAAACAGGCGTGTAGTCTTTGAGATCATCAAATGATGAAATAGCTAAAAGCCAAGTAGACGATTTGATATATTTTAAAAAGACCCACAAAATCAGTTTATTTTTGCCGCCGATGGTATTTGAACATAAGATGTTTTAGGTCATGGAGAAAACCCAAGCCTATAAAACTGCTGTCAGTTTCACTCCTTTGCGCTGGTTGGCTCATGGCCTGTCTATTCTGTTGCATCCACTTTGGTGGCCTACAGTGGGCTTATACTTACTCTTACTACTCAATCCTTATTTATTTGGTGTAGCATCACCAGAAGGCCGGTATACTTTAATACTTCAAGTATTTATTTTGACTTTTTTTCTGCCTGTTTTTAGTATTTTTTTATTAAAGAAATTAAATATGATTCAATCGTTTCAGCTTAGTGATAAGATGGACCGTATCGCCCCCTATTTAGTCACGTTAATATTTTATTTTTGGTTGTATATCAATATCAAACATGATCCTAAAGTGCCCTTGGTCTATAATATTTTTGTGTTCGGAGCATTAATCACATTGATCCTGGTATTCATTTTCAATCTTTTTATTAAGGTCAGCGCACATACTGCTGTGATGGGTGGCTTATTAGCTATGACCTGGTTTACCTTCAATGTCTTCAGCCATGAGACTTTTACGCTACAAGTTCAAGGTCAATCGCCGATGATCATATCCTGGAGATCAGTATTGATTATAGTGATTTTATGTGGCGGGGTCATAGGAACCTGTAGACTTTACCTCAAAGCTCATTCGATAAAAGAAGTATATTTAGGGTATTTCATTGGCATGGTCTCACAATGGTTAGCTTTTAAATTTTTATTTTGATGCGTATAATTATTTGTCTGCTTTGTGTATGTATTCATCCTGCTTATGCACAAGTTTTTTCCAAGGCAAAAATGAAACCTTCCCTTAGGGTTTCTTTGAACAGGGAATTTAAAAATGAACACAGTCAACATGCCTTCAGTGGTGTATTATTAGTAGCACACAAAGGCAAACCGGTATTTTATAAATCTGTTGGATATCGAAACTTTGCACGCAAATCGGGATTACGAAAAACGGATGTATTCGAGTTAGCTTCCGTATCCAAACAATTCACTTCGATGATCATCATGATGTTGAAAGAAAGAGGGGCTACCAATGGTACTTTGGCATATGATGACTTACTCGAACGGTATATTCCAGGTCTCCCATACAAAGACATCACGCTCCGGCATTTGCTCACTCATACTAGTGGATTGCCCGATTATCAATCTATCATGGATCAAAATTGGGATAAATCCAGAGTCGCTGATAATGGTAATGTAATAGATTATCTAAAAAAATACCCCCAACCGATACACTTTAAACCTGGAGAAAAATATGAATATAGCAACACAGGGTATCTGTTACTTGCCAGTGTAGTAGAAGCTGCTACAGATACTAATTTTATTGAATTGATGAAGCGATGGGTTTTTAAACCCACTCAAATGACTCATTCCGGATTTCTTTTACCTCTTGAAAAATCTAGAATTAAGAATTTTGCCAAAGGACATGTATTTGATTCGACCAGTCGATCCTATGTAGATGCTTCTTTAAATAAAGCTTCTAACTATACTATTTGGCTGGGAGGCCGTAAGGGTCCCGGGAGGATCAGTAGCACAGCACTAGACTTATTAAAATGGGACCAAATATTGTACACTCCTTATTTGGTTGCTCAAACTACCATGGATGAAGCGTATAAACCTTATACTTTAAAAGATGGTACTATTTCCAATTATGGTTTTGGTTGGGAAGTCAATACACATCTCAAACTCGGCAGAATCGTGGAACATTCAGGAGACAATCCTGGATATCGAACCCATATCAGAAGGTATCTCGATCAAGATTACACGATCATTCTACTCAATAATAACTCATCCGGTCGAATGGACGATATCCTCAAAAGCACGGAAGAGCTTATAGAGAAAAAAACATTAGTTGACAACCCTAATCCATTAAAAAAACAATATCAGTTTTAATTAATGACGAAGGACTTTTACAGATTGTATGCTTTGATCGTCAAACTTCACTTGGAATAAATATATCCCCGGTGGGTAGGGCAAAGATTTTTTTTCGATAAGATTTTCTCCTGGATTAAGTTTAATTTTTTGGGACCACAATCGTTTACCTTGAATATCGAAGAACTCCATATTTGCATTCGAACTTTTAACAGACTCGATGGATATATGTACGTTATCAGAAGTAGGATTGGGATATATCTTGAAACCACGTGGATTCAAGGATTGATCTGATGTCGTTACTTGCAATTCCAGATCATAAGTGAATAAACCTCGTCCATACGTAGCGGCCACCAACTTTCGAGTAGGAGCATGAAAGTGTAGATCGGTGACTACAATCAAAGGTAGATCGTCCCCTAAGATTTCCCAGTTTTGGCCATCGTTCCAAGATCTCCATATGCCGGCATCAGTTGCCACGACCAGATGTGTGGATGATGACGGATCGATTATTATTTTATTACATGGTATTGGAGGTAAGCCCCTGGAAATATCTTTCCAATTAGTCCCGTTATTTGTGGAGAGAAAAACATGGGCTTGTGACTCATTGTATCGGTATCCGGAGATGGTGAGATAGACTTTATTTTTAATCAAAGGGTCTGCTTGAATGGAAGTAATCCACCGATTAGGAATTCCTTGATTGATAGGTTGCCAATTAGTACCACCATTGAGTGTGACCCACACTTCGCCCATATCTGTGCCACAATAGATAATCTGAGGGTCTATAGGAGAAACTGAAATAGCGGTAATGGTACCAAAATTTCTAAACCCTAAATCTTTACTTAAAGAGGGAGAGATCGGGGTCCAGGAAACTGCTCTATTAACTGATTTGTACAATCTGTTAGTACCTAAATATAAAGTAGTTGGATCTTTTGGATTAAATACCACTGGTGTGTTCCAATTTTCTCTATCATTTGCATTAATACCTTCTAAAGCGGTCAAAAATGAACTACCTCCATCTGTACTTCGTACAAAAACACCGTATTGAGATTCAGTGTATACAAAGCGATTGTCTGATGGATCTACTAAACATACAAAACCATCACCGCCCCAGATGATTTTCCACTGGTCGACCGTGCTAGACAATGTACGCATACTACTATTATCTTGTGTACCTCCGTATAGTCGCTGAGGTTGGCTATAATCGACATGACAAGTATAAAACTGGGTGATCGGTAAATTATTGATAGGAGTCCAACTGTCCCCTCCATTCACACTGGTATATAATCCGCCATCATTACCCAACAGTAGCTCTTGAGTATTATCCGGATAAATAAATAGAGCATGTTGATCCACATGTACCTCTTCATTAAAATGTTCTGTGATGGTAAAAAATTGGTTTCCTCCATCGAAGGACTTACCCATGGAATATCCTATTCCATAAATGATATTTGAATTTTTTGGATCCACATTTATTTTTCCGAACCACCACCCAAAAGTGGATACATTGATCTTACCACTGGTCTGTACCCAATCTTGACCAAAATTGTTTGATTTAAAAACGCCTAGGAAATCCCCGCTTTCATCGACATAGAACGCATGTATTTTATTTGGTTCTGAAGGCGCTAAAGCGAGGCCTATCCTACCGATATCAGATCCGATGGGTAACCCTTTGTTTAGTTTTATCCAGGCTTTACCACCATCCGTAGATCGATATATACCACTGGATGGACCACCATAATCTATGCCAGAGGCTTTGCGCGATCGTTCCCAGGTGGCAGCATATATGGTATCAGGATGCATCGGATCAATCGCAAGATCAATTACACCTACCGAATCAGAATGGAAGAAAACTTGTTCCCAAGTGTTTCCTCCATTCGTACTCTTATATAATCCGCGTTGTTGATTCTTTCCAAAGAGGTTGCCCATAGCTGCTGCATAGATAATCTGTGGTTTCTGAGGATGAATGATAATCTTGGATATACTGCCGGATTGTTCCAATCCCAGATATTGCCAGGAATTTCCACCATCTAATGTCTTGAAAATGCCATTGCCTTCATATGCCAAAGACCCTCCTCCGCCATTGGCCTCTCCGGTTCCAACGTACAAAATCGCTGAATGGAATGGATCCAAGGCCATATCTCCGATGGTCAAGATAGGGTTTTGATCAAAAATAGGATCCCAAGATTGTCCCTTGTTAATCGTCTTAAACACACCACCAGATGCAGAAGCTACATATATCAAGTTGTGATCATTAGAAGTAGCTTCTATATCTGTGATACGCCCTCCAATATTGGTAGGGCCTGCAAATTTCCAAGCTTGAGCTTGACCTCTTTTTTTAGATTGGCGTTGATTTGAAATACTTTGAACAGTTTTGTGAAAAAAGGTTTGTGGTATGGAGTCGTAGGGGTAAGCCCGTTGTGCATAAAACCAATCAGAAGGTTTTTCTTCAAGCGTAGGATCATTGAATAGCATTACGATATAGAAAAACCAAATAGGGAATATCATAAGTTGTGTTTGGAAATATGAATAAGGGATCTCAACGCAGCCAATTGTTTAAATGCTGTACGGACCGGTTGTGCTGGCACACCATAGTAGGTAATATCACCATCCAGGTCTTTGTCCACTCCAGTTTTAGCTAATAAAATCGCTCGGTCGCCAATTTTAGTATTTTGAGCAATACCGACCTGCCCATAAATGGTCACATGATTGCCGATGATGACTTTGCCACCAATTGCTACTTGAGCTGCTAATAAACAATGTCTACCTATCACTACGCCATGACCTACATGAACTTGGCAATCTAGTTTCGTCCCCTCGCCGAGTATTGTCTCACCACTCACACCACGTACGATCGTACTATGTGCTCCTATCTCCACCTTGTCTTTGATGATGACTTTACCGATGGATCTCCAAGTAGCATAGCCATCATCTTTCTTGTTATAATAAAAGGCATCACAGCCGATCACACAGCCTGGTTGGATGATGACATTCTCCCCTATCTCTGTATAAGATCCAATATAGGAATTGGCTTGAATATAACTGCCAGCACCAATACGGGCGAAAGGAGCAATAATGACCCCGGGTTCTATCGTGCAAGAAGGGTCTATATATGCAAGTGAGCTGATAGCTTCTGTACAATGTATAAAAGGTCTGAAATGCCAAGCCAATGCGTTATAGGCGTCGAAGGGGTGTTCATGATATAACAATACTTTGCCTGGAGGTACTTCGATTTTTTTATTGATGATAATAGCTGTTGCTAAGGAGTCAATACTTTTTTGAAAATATTTCTCATTGTCTACAAACATGAGATCACCGACAGTCACTTTATGAATCTCATTCATGCCTGTGAGTGAAGTCGTAGCATCACCTAAAATCTCTGCCTCACATAATTCAGCTAATGCTTGTGCAGTAAAGGGTCTATCAAATTTCACTGAGCAAAGGTATTTGAAGGTGTAAAATTACTCGTTATGTTGGTTAAAAAATAACTATTTATAAAAACCTAATAATCAATTCTATGGCCCTTAAACAGTGCAATAATAGGCTGTTAATGAGCATCGAGCCAATTCGCTCCCGTGCCCATTTCTACCATTATAGGTACTTTCATATCAGGAATAGCTACTTTCATTTCATGTTCTATGATGGGCTTGATGCTATCGATTTCACTTATTAATACATCGAAGACTAATTCATCATGTACTTGAAGTGTCATGACTGATTTAAATCCTTCTAGTTTCAATCGTCGATGGATTCGGACCATGGCCACCTTGATCATATCTGCTGCCGAGCCTTGTATAGGCGAGTTTATGGCATTACGCTCTGCTTGAGCCCGTACTGTAAAATTGCGTTCATTGATTTCAGGGAGATATCGCCGTCTTCCTAACAAAGTTTGTACATATCCGTGTTGTTTACAAAATGCGATCGTATCATTCATATATTTTTTAATCCCGGGGAACTGTGCAAAATAATTATCAATGATTTCTTTTGCCTCACCACGAGGTATATTTAAGGTCTGACTTAAGCCAAAAGCGGATTGACCATAAGCGATGCCGAAGTTGACGGCTTTGGCCTTACGACGCATGTCTTTTGTCACTGCATCGCCAGCTACATTAAACACCTTACTCGCTGTGGCCGTATGGATGTCCTCTCCATTTTTAAAGGCTAGCATCATATTTTTATCTTGACTGATTGATGCTATGATCCTAAGCTCTATTTGAGAATAATCTGCAGATAAAATGATATGATTTTTATCTCGAGGGATAAAAGCTTTTCGAATTTCTTTACCGCGGTCCGTCCGAATGGGAATATTCTGTAGATTAGGACCGATAGAACTCAAGCGTCCGGTAGCGGCTATCGTTTGATTAAATGTAGTATGCAGCCTACCAGTCTTTTCGTTAATCAATAAGGGAATGGCATCTACATAGGTAGATTTCAATTTAGCGAGTTCTCTATAGTTTACGATGGAATCGATGATCGGATGTACTTCTGCCAGTTTGGTCAAGGTATCTTCATTGGTTTGATATTGACCGGTTTTGGTTTTTGTGCCTTGATATGGGATTTTCATTCTATCAAATAGAATTTCTCCCATTTGTTTTGGAGAATCGAGGTTGAATTCAGCTCCTGCTTGTTGATAGATTTTATCTTTGATCTCTACAAGTTCCTTACCCAAAAGCTCTGAGTATTCATTGAGAAAATTGCCATCGAGCTGCACCCCTTGCCACTCCATCTCTTGTAAGGTTTCTACCAGTGGTAATTCTACTTCATTAAATAAGTTAGTCAGTTCCTTTTGACTTAATAATGGATCAAACTTTTGTTTGAATTGATAAGTAACATCTGCATCTTCTGCTGCATATTCTGCCAGTTCTATTAACGGTACATCCGACATAGTTTTTTGTCTTTTACCTGCTTTGCCGATTAATGCTTCAATAGGCACTGGAGTATATTGTAAGTAAGTCTCTGAGAGGAAATCCATTTTATGTCGCTGATTGGCATCAATAAGATAGTGCGCTACCATGGTATCGTAGAAAGGCGCAGTGATCTGTACTCCATATTGACGGATCACTTGCCAATCAAACTTTATATTATGACCTATTTTAGTGATGGTAGGATGTTCAAGGGCGAGTTTGAAGCGTTGGACTATGACTTTGGCTTGGTCATAGTCTGCAGATGTGGGCACGAACCAAGCATTATGTGCTTGGAAGGAGAATGACATGCCTACCAAATCTGTATTGATGGAGTCCAATCCGGTGGTCTCCGTATCGAAAGCAAACTCTTTTTGTTTTAACAGCATTTCGAGCAATTGCTGATGAAGTTCTTCTGTATCTGCTATTTTATAATCGTGTGGAGTATTTTTTATTGTATTTCCTGAAGCTATACTTGTACCCTCTGGATCGGATGCTTCAGATAGATCTTCAAACAGGGTAGGCGTCG
>JAYSTG010000078.1:0-5568 GCA_043719965.1 Saprospiraceae bacterium
CGATGTTTTGGGCATGAACAAAATATCGGACGGCGATAAAGTTTTTATTGCCGACTGCATGAGCGAAGCCAAAGAAGCCGAGGCATTGCTCCCACCCTACTTCAAAATCGGCGAAATTCAAAAAGACAACACCCTCAACGACCAACTTTACGAAGTGGAAGACATGTTGTTCGAGATGTATCAACACGTCCGCCGCAATCGCATGTTAGCTGCCGACGAAGCGTACAGCGGTGTCTCCACCTTTTACTCGCTTATCAAAACTGCTGCCACATCCAAGAACAATATTGCGGCGGCAGTAGCCATGTTCAAGCGGCTACAAGGCTATCATCTGAAAAAAGTGGACGCTGCCAAAGCTAAAAAGCGCAAAGCCGAAGCCGAGAAATTAGTTGCCGAAGCCCAGCGAGCGAATGAGAAAGCAGTCGTCAACAATTAACGACCTCTCTCAGCGAATGGTAAAAGCCTCTCTTTTGATGCTTTTACAGTTTTGGTTCACCCCCTCAGTCGTCGCGCCGATTACTGAGGGGGTCTTTTTTATATCTGTACCATACCTCGTCGAATAGCTGTCTATTCTTTTTTAATAGTTGCCTATTTGTTGGGAATGGCGGAGGGGTGTTTTTGACTGCTTTAAGGTTAGTTTTTAAAGATAAACAAGTCTGTTTTGATTTGTTTGTACTTTTTTTTAACCATTTATGCATCTGTAGAATTAGGTTGCCAAAAAGTCACTTGAAATACACCACTTGCTTTTTCTATAATATTCGGTTTTACATTGATTTTCTGTATAGTTTTTATATATTTTACCATCTGTTTAACGGAATTAGTATCTAAAACCAGATTAGGTTCATTATTTGAAAATGTAAAATGTTCCATTGTACCATCGGGAACTACTATTTTTCCATAAGAATATGACATACCCAAATTAGTGCGATGAATTTTGACAGGTGAATTCTCCGAACTTTTTGTAGGCGTTAAATTGTATAATCCTTCTGCCAATTGGTGAATATGTGCTGAATTGAGCAAACGATATATTTTCCAGTTTTTATTAAATACGATAATGATAATCGAAGCCATGCTGATTATCACCGCTATTATCATTTGACCTAAATAGTAGGGTAATCCACCAGTTAAGCTACCGATTACCGATAAAATAATCAAAAGCCATGTTGTCCATTGTGCTTCTGAAAGTCCTAAAAAATAAGGGCGTTCTGGGTCACCTCTAAAAAACTCAAGTATAAATCGGACTGTACCATAAAAAACGGTGTACCATATCAAAACTGTTCCTTTTGGTAAAGACGATAAAAAGAGCCAAACACCTATGACAACAGTGATTGCTACAAAAAATGACTCTACTAAGGGCAAAGGAAATATTTTAATACCTATATAGTAATTAGGAAACCCCTCGTCTACGTGTTCTTGGGTATATTTTACACCCTTTGTACATGGTCGCCCATGACAGCAGCCGACATTATAACAGCCAACCCGCCCGAAAGCTAAAAAAGTACCTACACCCAATAAAGTTATGTCTAAAAAAGACAAAACGGGTTGATTGATAAGCCAAAGCACCAATAAATTAACAACTAAAATGGCTATTTCATGCCGATAATAGACTAATTCTTCTCTGCCTGTTATTATTTTTTGAATATAAACATGGGCAAAAAAGGTTGCTGCTCCGCATAAACTCATTGTGCCGAGTACCCAAAGAGGTAAAGTTTGCTCAATTGTAAGGGTAATACCTACTATTACACCAAAAATAAATCCCAGTATGCCCCAAAACTGAAATACATGGAGTTTTTTATTGAACAAATGAACGTGTAATTTTGAAACCGACATGTTGTCTCTTAATTTGTTAATCGATTATAGGACAGGTGTTTTACTTTTAAGTGTATTTTCCATATTCTATTTCTTTATTCAAGTCCATTGCCTGTTTAAAGTAGCTTTCCAATGCTTCAACTCGACTAAGGCAATTGTAGAAATTATACACTTTATGCCCTCCTACAGGTTCTGTTATGCTAAATAATACTTCGTTTTCATTAGTTAATAAGTGTATTGCATCAGGAAGTAGGTCATAATTACTATTAACTAATGGAGACACAGCCTCTTGCAATGTAAGCATTATGCTATGTAATTTTTTTATTGTCGGCATTGGTATAATAGAATAAAGGTTCTTGTAGCGGGTAAATTCATACCACATAATATGCCGTAGCTGTTCTGCTAGTTCGGGATGCTTAATAAACTCTGCTACTTTAATAGCAAGAGAGAGGTGTTCTCCGGCATTATCCAAGAGATATGATTTGTAATCCCGAACGTTTTTCAAAGAAAATTTTGGCTTACCCATTCTTATTTATTTTATATGGTCTGCTGGATTTTTAATTACTGTTTCAGCCATATTATTTAAATTATCTGTACCCAATTCCAATGACCTTGTAAATCCTGTTTTACCAGCAGGTCCAACTGTTACTTTTTCTGCTCCTTTTAATGTTGTGAAATCGACTTTCGTAGAAATATTCTCACCTAATTTACCAGTAACATCTGTACGAAGGAATGCTTGTACATTAGCATCTCCTCCCACCATACGATCAATAGCGGTTTGTGCTTCATTATGTTGTGCCAATGCTTTGCTGTGCTTATCCCCTGCTCCCGATTTCACTTGCCCAGATTCAAGGATTGATTTAGGAGCACCCGAGGCAGCAGATTTATTAAGAATAAGATAATCAATCTCAGTAATACTTCTCCACAATTGTCCCGGACTTTCCCTTAGCTTAGCAACTTCTTTCTTTAAAGTAGCAGCATCCATTTTAGAAGAATTTGCTGTTTTCCAAGCATTGATATTGTCGAAATCGGGTATTTTCTCTACTACTTCTATATTCGTCATACTTTCCATAGCATCTTTTGGTGTACCTTTTTCTACTCTGCTTTCAATTGCCCTTTCCTTAGCCATAAATTCTGCTATTTCACCCCTTAGTCCATTTATATCTTTATCATTAATCATCTCTTTTATTCGTGGACTTTTAAAGAAATCTTTGTTTTTTAATAAAAGTAATATATCTTCTTCTAAGTTCTCAAGTTCTTTTGCTTTTAATTCTTTTTCTTCTAATTTCAATTTTTCTTCCCTTAAAGATTCAATTAATGAACCGGAGCCTTTTTTCATACCTTTAAGTGCTTTTTTAAATCCATTATCGCTTTTTATTTCTTTACTTTTTATATCAAACATTTCTAATGCTTTCGTATCTCCTGTTTTTTCAATTTGTGCTCTTAAGGCATCCTTGCTAAGTGCATCTATCGTGGCATCTGAAATATAATTCTCTAATGTTTTAGAAACCTCCAAACCTTTATCTTCAATTATTTTGAGCCGATCCATTACCGTTTGTTCATTGCCCAATTCTGCTTTCATTTCACTTAATCCTTTTTTACCATCTGAGGACAACCTGGCATCAATATATTTATAAGCATCACCAGGGTTTGTTGTCCGGGATAGTGCACTTGAAATAAGACCCGCCTTCGATACCTGCGATTCAGGAAGATATAAAATGGTTTCTCCGCCCATTTTGCCAATAAACTGATTGCCATTAACAGCGACATCTCCACCATGCTCTTTGTAGAAATCTTTTAAGACTTCTTGTACTTCACTCGTTTTTGCTTCATTATAGGCTATTGTTCCCGGTTTTATTTCACGGAACATTGGTTTCGTATTTGCCCCTGTTTCGACACCTAATTGTAATAACCGCAGATTAGCTTGTTCGATATTAGTCGTATAGGCTTCTGCCATTTTTTGAAGTTCTTTCCCTGTTATACCTTTAGCTTTTGCAGCGCGGAGAATCAGACTAAGTTCTGCTTCTGCCAATTTTTTTAATCTGATAAGCGTATCAGGCAACTTTTCAGGTGCTTTTGCTTTATCAACATTCAGTTCTGATAGCAATGTTTTGAGTGCTGCACGTTCTGTTTCCAGTCCGGCTAATTGTTTACTATAGTTTTGCGTTATATAATCTCTTACAGATGTTTCTGCTTTTTTTGCAAATGGTTCAATGGCGAAACGTCCAAAGTGCATTGCGCTTGAAAGAATGGTATTAAAGAAAAGGGATTCGCCAAACTCAGCGGAAGTCATCATTTTTCCATGTTTATATAAATGATGACCTACTGCAAATGTTTGTAAAGCACCAATGCTGAAAGCCAATTTTGTACCTGAGAATTGAGCAACTTTATAAAGTTTCAAGTGACCTGCTGCCTTCAATGCGCCACCCATAGCTTCATAAAACTGAGCGGCTTTTTTCATAAACCCAAACATTGCCCAATTGGTAATGAGGTCTTCTCCGAAAGAAGTTGTAGAAGGCATTCCGATTGCACTACCTACCAATCGACTGGTGGCAGTAAAGGCGAGTGCTTCTGTAAAGGTAACTGCTCCAAATGCCACAGCCCCCCCGATGCCTGCACCTTCAAGCACTCCTCCTAATGCGGCTCCGGCTGCCCCCGCAGTAGCAGCAGCAGCAGCTACTATTACAATTGTTTTAAAGACTAATTTTACTGTTTCATATTGTTTGAAGTCCGTTTCTATTTGCTTCAATAAGGTTGCAAACTCTTTTGCTGACACGTCCTGAGCAAAAGAGCTAACAACTTCCCGCATAACAGAAGTTACTGTTTCAGCTTTTTGCGGTTTGGATATATCCATAACCGTTTCTAACTTGCCTACATAGCCTTTAAATTTTGAACGATAAGCTTGTATTTTCTTACGGTCGCTTGAATCGGATGTAAGCCAAGGGATTTCATCATCAAAATAAATAAACTGTTCATATACTAAAAGTAAGGCAAATACCCCTCTGTATGTCTGTACGGATACAGTAAGGTTTAGTATATCTGTTAATACATTTTGAGCATTGCCAAAAAAGTTATCTCGAAGCCCTTGCAGGCGTTTATCTATTTCTGTTTCAGGGAAACCTCCGTTAATTGGCTCCGCCATATCAAGGTACTCATCAACTTTATTCGTAATATAGGCTCTGCTATTTTTTGCTCTGAAAGCTTGAATATCTATACGAATACCACCAAGCTCATTTGACAATTTTTCAAGCCCCGAACCACGTTTTAAATAAAGAGCAGATATTTGATAAGGGAGTGCCAGTAGAGCACGATTGGCTTGTAGGCGAAGTTCCTTAGCTATACTATCATATTGGTATGATCTGAATAATGCCGCATTAAATTGACCTTGTACCGTTGTTACATAGTTTACAGCTTCGTCTGCAATATTTTCCAAATACATTTCTTTATTAGTCAGTGTATCTAACTGATTAATAATAGTAATATATTCTTGTGATACAGAATCGAAGGCATCTGCATTTGTAGAGAATTTAAGTTCTTCATCCTTACTTAATTTACCTTCATTATCTTTAAGATATTTTATATCTGTATCTATCTGTCTGATTAAAATACCCCAAATATCTCCTTTAAGTGTTTCGATTCTTTTTTTACTTATTTCTAAAGCGATAATCAACACCTTCGCCAAAGGCAAGACATTAGGATAAAATAGATTTATAAAAATAAAAAAGAGAATTGTGATATTTGCATCGTCAAAAACAACTCACA
>JAYSTG010000079.1:0-2152 GCA_043719965.1 Saprospiraceae bacterium
GAAAGAGATATATGCTATCCATTTATTATCCGGAGAGATATGAGGAAACCAATTGTTGTATTGATCAAAAGTCAACTGTTCATGATTCGTACCATCGGGTTTCATACGCCACAGTTGCATAGTACCGGTCTGACTGCCATTATAGTAAATCCACTGTCCATCGGGAGAGCCTTCAGGTCCATCTACATGACCAAATGGATGATTTGTAAGCTGAGTTTCTACTCCATTGTCGATATTGGCTTTAAATACGTGATAGCTTGAATTCCTAGAAGTATCTCTGCGTGCCACATAATATACTTCTTTATTATTTGCGGCCCAACCATGTAGATAAGAAGGTGTTTTTTCAGTCACCAGCTTAGGGGTACCACCACCTACCGGCAATACATATATAGTAGATCCACCACCAAACATACCTTGCCGGGAACTACTTATACCCAATAGTTTCCCATCAAAAGAGATAACATGATCATTATTATTTCTGTCGACAAACCCGGTATTGAGTTTAGTAGGCATTTCATTTCCCATTAATGGAATGGTCCATATCCCTCCTTTGCTATTGAATAATAATTTTTTGCCATCCGGCATCCAATTGGGCGCTTCGAAACGAGCAGGACTTTCATAGACTACTTTACGCTTGCCAGTAAACACATCCATTACCTCCAGTCTACTCCCTATCGTATCAGCTCCATTAAAATTAAAACTCTCCGGCATCACCCGATCCACTCGTACATTCCAAATCCGTGCTTCTTCTATCACATCAGCATTATGAGAACCTACGAAGATGCCCACATAAGGATTACTCCCTATATTGTCCATGGTCACAGCACCATAAGATTGTAAGGGCTCACCCCAATTGGCTATTCGCATGGTATATACTTTGCCCTTACGTTCCAACTGTATCGTCCTAGCTTTCTTTTTAGGAAAAAATAATTCATCCTGAGGATCACGCATATAGGCACCTCTCATCATCCGCCATTGCGCGACTGTAAGTCCATCATTGTGTATGGTAGCGGTAAAATGCACGGCATCATCTTGTAAGTTTTCTCGTACCATCCACCCCAATTTACGATGGGGTTCTTTACCAGGATTTGGAAATTCAAAATCAGCTGTGACGATAAAATCACCTTGTATTCTTTTAGCCAGGTAATGAAATTCATCTCGATTAAACCAGATATTGTATCCGGCACCTTTGAGAGTGTATTCTTGATTAGCAGCATCATACATCGAGCTACCTTTCAACTTAGGATTTCCAACATCTACGGCTGTATCGAAGACACCAATTTTTCCGGATTGAGCTAACAAAGACTCTGATAGGAGTACGATCAATGAAAGGCAAATTAAACATTTAAGGTTCATACGGTATAATAATTAATTTAAATTTAGAAATAATTTCTTTAAAAAACAGACTATCCCGGCGAAGAATAGCCGTGTTAAATATACAATAAAGATGATAATACGCAATCGATTGCACACTTATTTTTTAAAAAACTCAGCATATGTAAATTGACTGGATCGGTAGGTATCAATTTCTAATTTTAAATTTATCCAATGGGCAACTGAAATGATACTTTTATATTTTTAAAAATAACTTTTGTCTATACAACCAATACAGGAATACCCACACTAGCATCAGTGCTCCGAAGTTTTGAAATACAGGGTGCCATTGCTTGGCACTTTGCATGTAAAGCCCTTCGAAAAGTAATCTGGAAGTATATCCAAAATCTACAAAATGGTAGATCAGGTAGATCGTGATACTATTTAATCCAATGACGATGAAAAAAAATGCCCACTTTTTAAACTGAAGGATATCAATCATCCAATAAAACAATGCTAATAGAAGAAATGACATGCCTCCAGTCAATAGGATAAAAGAGCTGCTCCATAGTCTTTTGTTGATAGGAAAATGTAAGCTCCAGATCAAACCCAAGCCTAAACATATCAAGCCAAAAAGGCATAATCTCATCAATATTTTATAAGAGGACATGTTCACAAGCTTTAGTGTGTCTCCCGCCAAGCTTCCCAGCACTGTGAGACATAAAGCTGGCAATTGGGTAAATATCCCATTTTCATCGAAAGTGTCTTGGAGTAATCTTCCAGGCAATATAGCCCTGTCTATCCAGCCATGTAAATTTCCTTCGAATGAAAGGTCTCC
>JAYSTG010000080.1:0-2150 GCA_043719965.1 Saprospiraceae bacterium
GATGCTGCAGATTCAGTAAAGGTTCCATTTTGCTTATTAATAAATAAAAGATTGGCACGCTCTGACTCCGGTGTAAATTGATGTCCTCCTACGCAGACATAGATGTCTTTGAAACCATCTTGATTGATATCCACCATGACGACTCCATTGGCCCATGTACTAGTCCCGACTCCAGCTTTTTCTGTAATATCTTCAAATAATAACCCATCTTTAGGGTTGCTTTTATTAAGATATAATTTGCTTGAAACCAGGTTGCCCGTAAAGTAGAGATCTTGTAACCCGTCATTATTAACATCCCCTACAGCGACTCCTCCGCCATTATAGATATATTCATAACCAGGTAAAACCAGTGAATCAGCAATAGTAATCGTATTGGAAAATCGAATACCTGATTTTTCTGGATCTACTAAAGTGAATAATTTATCAGTAGCACGATTACAACTCAGGAATATCAAACCTGGTATTAAAACACCAATAATCCAAAAGGAATATTTAACTATGTTAATCCTTTCACGGTAGGATCTGAAATGATGATAATTCATAAATAAACTTTGTAAGATATATTTATTGATTAAGATCATTTAATCTAAAAGTTAAAATGGGCTTGTCATTTTGGCCTACACACAAAACAGATTGACCTCGATGCTTGACAAATACTAAATCGCGAGTATCATCACGGAGATTTAATCCACTTTTATATTGAGGTACATACTCAAACTTTCCTTTGCCATCATTTAAAAATACAAACCCCGTGTTAGCATCTGATCTGCCTAGTCTTACTCGAACCTTGGTTTCATTGCCCGCCATGATCATATCCAGATCTCCATCATGATCCAAGTCTTGATTGACAATACTATATACTGGAGAAAATTGAGCCTGAATCGGCAAGGGTTTAGCGATAAACGAAGATCCAGTATTTTCAAGGTAAGTCGTTTTAAGCACATGAGCTTTCAAAGTGGTAGTTCCATTGAGCTCTTCCGGGGTGAATATGTCATAGAGGGTCGCTGTCGCGTAAGAATTATAATCCAAAAATCGATTGCGCAAAAATCCGACTTGTCCAAGCGCTTCATCTCGACTCGCATAGGGATAGGAGACACCATCAATAAAATAATTTAAAAAGGGATCGATTTGCCCATTTTTATCAAAATCTTTATACACCAGCGTGATAGGGTGCAGCTCTGATACTTTGAATTGATTGTTTTCACCAACATTGCCGATCAGTAAATCCGTGTCACCATCCTGATCATAGTCAGCGCCAACAATAGTATTCCACCATCCTGAACTTTCCCAGCCAATCCAATCTTTGCTCTTATCTATAAGTTTTCCATGATCATTGATCATAACTTTGATATTCATCCATTCTCCTACTACGATGAGGTCGGTAAATCCATCTTTATTACAGTCTGTGGCTATAGCGTCAGTCACCATACCAGCCATCTCTATAGAGGGAGCGATGGATTGGATGTTATTGCTAAATTGACCTTTACCATCATTGATTAAAAATTGACTTGGTTGCGAAATAGGGTATTGACCAGGTATCATTTTATTACCTATAAATAGATCTTGATCACCATCGCCGTCTACATCTATCGGTACTGCAACAGTACCACAATAATTCTCTTGTGGGATGCGGTCTATAGATTTTTCGAATATGTTTTTTCCTTTATTGAGATAAAGCCTATCCTGAAATCCATATGTGGTATTAATACTGTACCCACCTGCAACTACATATAAATCAAGGTCGCCATCTTTATCTGTATCAAAAAAACACGCATATTCATCATGACTTGCTTTATCGGCATCAAATAATGCAATATTACTTGGTACAAAACTTCCATTGTTGTTTTGAATAAATAAACTACTGCTTTGACCTGCAGGAGCACAGACAAAGATATCTTCCAATCCATCTTGGTTGACATCCCCGACGATCATCCTGGGTCCGCTATATGAATACATCCTTGGAAGTAATAATTGTTGTTTAAAATCATTAAGGACTGGTGGTTGATGTTTCCAGTCTAAACCTCGGATGGGAGATAATAATGGATTGAAACGAGGCTTAACAATATCCATTACCTTTGCATCTTTATAGGAAGGTGCAATCATTGTATTGGCTGCAATACTGTATAATACTTGGCTTTTTAAGGACGGCC
>JAYSTG010000009.1:0-17771 GCA_043719965.1 Saprospiraceae bacterium
CCTTATTCAGGAATGGATGGATCTGGTGCAAATGGATTTTAAACCCTCTGATCGGCTATATGAACTTTCGATTGGTCATCAACGGATTGTATTATTATTACGAGCCTTAGTCAAAAATCCTCCTCTATTGGTTCTTGATGAACCGTGCCAAGGTATGGATAGTATGACAGAAGCAAAGATGATAGCATTAATAGATGCAGCTTGTAGAATAGATGATAAGTCGATGATCTATGTATCCCATTATGACACTAAGAGGCCTTCTTGTATCGATAAATTATTGGAATTGAAACATGGGGTGATCACTCGAAATGGGGCTCTAGCTTAAGTAAATCATTCTTTTTTCAATTTCAACTTCACTACCCCATCTTTTAACACGATTTTATCGGTAGTTTTTTGTTTTTTATATCCATTCCCTTCAGGGTCGATGTCTTGATCAAAGCCTGTAGCGCTGGTCAATGCTTTATCTTCCATTTTATCCACGATTCTGCCCAGTCCACCAAAGACTGTAGCTGTCGATTTTTCTTTCCACCAAGTACCGCTAAGTGTATTGTTGAGCGTAAATTCTATATAGCCATCGTTGGTAAGCTTTACTTGCAGCTCCTCTCCATTATTTTCGCTATATCCGACATGGTATTCCATGCGCGGAGATTTTGTTTCTAAGACATATTTGATGGATGCTATGCCTTTATATTTACCGAGTTCCATAGCTTTTTTATTATTCTCTTTAGTGTCTGGTTTGTCTCCATTGACGATGAGGTAACTGCCTGATTCAGTACTGACACCCCCATCCCACCCACCTATCCATATTCGGAGCGATTGGTCAGGTTTGGTAGCATTTGCTGTGATGTAGCGGTATCCGCCAAATTTCAATTGTTGAGGTTGAGCTGTAAATTCTTTTCCATCAACCATCACCTTTAACACATGGTCCTTCTGAATTTGCGCTAAAACTAAAGTGGTCAGGCAGCTTATCAAAACACAAAAAATTATACTCTTTTTCATGGCAAGTTTTTTTAGTTTGAGTACTAAAATTACTGGTTATTTTGATTCACACGCCCATTATCATCATTTCAATGAATTAAATTTTTGCTTCTATTGAATATAATCAGGTCGTTAACATTAGGTTTTCTATGAATATGTATTTGCTTAAAGCATGTGATTCTCTATGCTTCTATCTATCTTTGTCACATGATAGCAACCACCATTGCAACTTTGGAGATGGCCACTGCTTTAGGCCTCAAAGAGGATGAATTTGAAAAAATAAAGTCTGTACTAGGCAGGACTCCAAACTATACGGAACTCAGCATATATTCCGTCATGTGGTCTGAGCACTGTAGTTATAAAAATTCTATTAAGTATCTCAAAACACTGCCAAGAGATGGAGCTATCTTACTCGTAGGAGCTGGCGAGGAGAATGCGGGCTTAGTAGACATAGGAGGCGGCCTCGCATGTGCTTTCAAAATCGAATCCCACAACCACCCATCTGCTATAGAGCCATACCAAGGAGCTGCCACTGGCGTAGGAGGTATTCATCGAGATATATTCACGATGGGAGCCCGTCCGATTGCCGCCATGAATTCACTTCGATTTGGAATACCTGATACCGCTCATATGAAAAATTTAGTTCGAGGAGTGGTGAAAGGTATTGGAAATTATGGGAATTGTTTTGGCGTGCCTACCGTCGGAGGGGAGACTTATTTTATGGATTGTTATCAGCAAAATATATTAGTCAATGCCATGTCCGTGGGTATAGTCAAAGTCGGTGAAACCGTCTCTGCAATTGCTGAAGGCGCTGGCAATCCTGTGTTTATAGTAGGATCTGCGACTGGTAAAGACGGAATCCACGGCGCTACCTTTGCGTCCGCTGATCTTACTGAAGATAGTGCTGAAGATTTACCCTCTGTACAGGTAGGAGATCCATTTCAAGAAAAACTATTATTAGAAGCTAGTCTTGAGGTCATTCAATCCGGATGTATCATCGGTATGCAAGATATGGGAGCTGCCGGCATCACCTGTTCTACCTCAGAAATGGCAGCTAAAGGAAAGTCAGGTATGATCATCCATTTGGATCGTGTACCGCTCAGACAGTCTGATATGCAACCATATGAAATCCTGTTATCAGAAAGCCAGGAGCGTATGCTCGTGGTGTGCAAAAAAGGATTGGAAAGTAGAGTATTAGAGATTTTTGAGAAATGGGACCTTGAGTGTGCTGAAATAGGGGTAGTCACTGACAGCCCATTTCTGGAATACTATTTCCATGGTCAATTGGTAGGCAAGATACCCGCGGAAAGCTTGGTTTTGGGTGGCGGAGCGCCAGTATATGATCGGTCATTCAAATCACCGGAATATTTAAATGAAATATTAAGATTTGACCCTGATTTAATTCCAGTGCCAGTAGATCTTGGCCAAGTCGCCTCACAAATATTGAGTACACTGAATATTGCATCCAAAAAGTGGATCTCGCAGCAATATGACTCGACCGTACGTACAGGTTCGATGAATACTATTGAGCGTTCTGATGCTTCTTTAGTTTATATCAAAGGAACAAATAAAGCATTGGCAATGACTGTAGATTGCAATAGTGCCTATGTGTATGCTGATCCTAATATAGGAGCACAAATCGCTGTCGCAGAATCAGCGCGCAATATTGTTTGTTCCGGAGGTGAACCTCTTGCCATCACCAATTGCCTCAATTTTGGAAATCCCTACGATCAAGAAGTTTACTGGCAGTTTGTTGAAACCATCAAAGGTATAGGTATTGCTTGCAGGGCATTTAATACGCCTGTGACTGGCGGTAATGTTAGTTTTTATAATCAATCGCAGGTCGGAGATCGAACCATTCCCGTCTACCCTACGCCTACCATTGGCATGATCGGATTATTGCCTGCCGACAGAAGGACATTTCTTTCATTTAAATATCCTGAACTTACTTTGTTTCTTTTAGGACCTATTACAAATGATCTAGGTTCAAGTGAATATTTGAGATCAGTCCATCAAATAAAAAATTCTACTGTTCCATACTTCGATATTAGTAAGGAGCTAGCAGTGCAGAGTCTGGCTAAGGCCCTGATTCAAGATCAGCTCATTGAAGCAGCTCATGATGTGAGTGATGGTGGATTATTGGTTACTTTATTTGAATCTTGCCTAATGCATGACTTAGGTGTGCAGATTTATTCCAAAAAAGGTATTCGGAAAGACAGCTTCCTATTTGGCGAAGGCCAATCCAGAATAGTAGTAGCAGTTTCTAGCCAACATCTGAAATCCGTAGAAAAAAGACTCCAGGAGAGCGGGTTAGAAGTATTTAAATTGGGGCTAACGAATTCCACGGGTGTTATAAAATTGGATGATCTGACTTTAGGAAATATCAAATCATGGAAAATCAAGTTTTATAGTCAATTGTCAATGGTCATGGAACAATAAATTGATGATTCTTGCAGTTTGACATTACTATAAATTCCCTATTGAATTTTACGAGATAAATCGTTAATTTTGCATTAAATTTTTATTTAATATGTTTAGCAGGAATTTTTATTTCATTTTTTGGTGTATTCTAGTGGTATCCGCCAGCAGTTGCGCCGGAGTGAGTTCTAACGGTATCACCATAAAAGGTAAAATTACGGACGCCTCCAATCTTCGTGTGTTTCTGGATAAGTTGCCCATGGTGACTCGAAGAATAGATGTTATTACTCAATCAGATGTAGGTACGAACGGTAAATTCAAATTGAGTATAGAGACTCCACTGGATCCAGGCATTTATCGGGTGCGAATAGGTAGTCGTAATGTCATGTTGATTCTCGATGGTACTGAAAAAGTGATTGATATTGTCGGATCCATGGCAGATATGGAAAATGGCAAATGTGTCCTGAAAGGAGCTGATGAGTCGGTCAAAGTGAATCAAATCATAGGTAAGCTTAATAATAAAGAAATAGGACTGGTTGAGATCAAAAAAGAAGTAGCCAATGCCACAAACCCCTTATCGGCGATGTTTCTGGCAATGGGTAATGTCACCCAATCTAAAGAAGACCTAGCGATGCTGCAAGGCATTGTAATAAACCTGAGGAAAAAATATCCTAAAAGCCCTTATACGACGGAATTGGATAATATTACCACTAGTATGGAGCGAGATATCATGGCTACAGAAAGTGCTATGCTAGTCAAGGAAGGTTCCGAAGCCCCTAACATTTCATTGCCTAATCCAGAAGGAAAGACTATAGAGCTGAAGTCTCTGAGAGGTAAGGTGGTTTTATTGGATTTTTGGGCTAGCTGGTGCGGTCCCTGTAGAAGAGAAAACCCCAATGTGGTCAATATTTACAATAAATATAAGAACCAAGGATTTACGGTATATAGTGTCTCCTTAGATAGACCCGGAGGCCTTGAAAATTGGAAAGCGGCGATTGCAGCGGATCAACTTTCATGGCCTAATCACGTGAGTGATCTTCAACATTGGAACAGTATAGCTGGAAGAGCCTATGGTATCGATGCAATCCCCAGGACTTATCTCTTAAACAAGGAAGGTATCATCGTAGCAACTAACCTCCGAGGAGAATCCTTAGAGCCAGCAGTAAAAAAATTGCTGTAATTTTTTAAGTCTACGATATAAAAAGGAATCAAATTTCAGGTACAAACTTAAGTTTGTCTTTTTCGTACTTTTTTCTCATTTAGATTCAATTTGTCTACGCCACTCTGCCAAGATAATAGCAGAGGCATTAGCAGCATTCAGCGATTCGATATGTGGGGAATAAGCAGGGATATGAACATATTTTTTAATCATTGACTTTAGATCAGGACTGATCCCTTGACCTTCGCTGCCAATGACCAGAATACCTTGTTCGGGGAGTCGAGTTGCATAGATGGAAGTACCAGATAAGGAAGCTCCAAGCACTTCCACCCCATCCGAAATTTTAAGATTAGCCAGGGACCCGGTCCAATGTGGCAATCTGCTAAAACTACCCATAGAAGCTTGGACGACTTTAGGGTGAGCTATATCCGCAGTACCTTCACTTATACCAATTGTAGCTACACCAAACCACTCTGCAGTCCTTAATATGGTACCGACATTACCTGGGTCCTGCACACGGTCCAAATACAAGTGAAGCCCAAGATTAAAATCAAGACTTAAAGGGTTTATCGGAGCTGGGATCTGGCCAATAAGGATCATATCAGGTGCAGAATCTAAGTTAGATATTTTGCCAAATTCTTTCTCGGTCAAGATGGTGAGTTTTCCCCGTACCTTTGAGAGTATACGATGATGTTCATTTAAAGCATCCTGTGAGACATAAATATGATCGACAGCGTCAAATCCGGCAGAAAGCATGTCCAAAATCGTCTTTCTACCTTCGGCCAGAAAATTATTATGCTTATGTCGATACTTTTTTTGAACCAGCGATCGTATTAGTTTTGTAGTGTTTTCAGAAAGCATTGGATCATAAAATTAAACATATCAAACTTATATCTCCAAACTTCTTATTGATACTAATAGTTGGGCTGTTAATTGCTCCTGCATGTGTCATTAATAAACACATTCCTGAGAACAAAATCTTATTGGTAAAAAACAAAGTCAATCTTAAACCATCAGAGTTAACCCGGAAAAAACTCAATCGATATAAAATAAAAAATGTGGTTCCACATGCTCGATATGGACCGGGCAGGGCATACCTCAATATTTATTTTAAACATAGTGGACCTGAGGATACTACGAAATGGGATAAGTTTATCTTAAAGAAAAATTCGGAAAAGCCGATTTGGTACTCTCCAGAAGCCGCTGATCAGACCAAAGATGACCTCATCAAACACCTCAATGCATCAGGCTATTATCAGGGAAAGGTAGAATATCGTGTAAAACAAAAAAATAAGCGTGCACTAGTCATCTATACGGTATCACCAGGTATTGCTTTAAGACTTCGTTCTATCCATTATACCTCTGAAAATAAAAACATTCAACGATTGATTGATAGTGTAAAACCATACCTAAGCCTACAACCCGGTATGGTCATGGATGAGCAACTATTAATCCCTGACCAAGTCAAAATCATACAAATGTTGCAAGACAAAGGTTATTATTTAATCAATAAATCCAATTTTGAATATTACTTCACGGACTCTACTCGTCAATCAATAGATCTCGAATGCACTATACTACCTACTGAAGGTCAAGGTGAATTCAGATCTTACAAGATAAAAGACATTGATGTTTATTCTTACGATCGATTATCAGCTACTCCTTCTAAAAAAGATACGATGATTGATGATATTAATTATCATTTGAGTAGTAATCTGACTGTCCTCAAACCAAAATATCTGAAACGTTACATTCAATTTTCCAAAGACAGCCTTTATAGTTTAAGCGCCTTACAAAAAACAAGGAATATTTTCCAAAATTTAGGGGTTTATAGAAGTGTAAGTGTGATTCCCGAAGTCATTGACCAGGATGCATTAAAAATCAATTTATTCCTCCCGCCTGTCAAAAGACAATATGTGCAGATCGATCTGGAATCTAGTTATGTGACCAATAAAGATCAAGTCGGTAGCAATAAACTGTTTGAAGTGCGAGTACCCACTCAATATCGTCATAGAAATTTGTTTAAAGGAGCTGAACAATTTTCTATTTCCGTTATCCCCAATGTAGGCTTACAGTTGGTCGGTGGCAGATTGCTCATACCTTGGGGTCTCAATGTACAATCCAGCCTCACCATTCCGAGGTTTTTAGAAATAGGCTTAATCCGATTGGCGTATAAAACCCGATTGGTTTCTGATAAATTCTATCATGGGATAAAAAACAATGCCCGTACCCGTATTAATGTGGCCAATGCCTATGAATTGTTTTATACTTCTTTTGATGGTCCGCTGGAATTATCTGTACAACGAGAGTTTAAAATTAGCTTCGGCTACGAATACACGAAGGAAAATCGAATATTTTATAGATTTAATCCCGTAGGCTTTGATTATTTAAATTATGATTTGTCACCAGGGTTCATTAAAATTGCTGAGGAGATACTGAAAAAGAACTTTGAAGATCGTCTAATTTCCGGATTACTGGTTAAAGAACTCGCCGTAGATATTAATTATCAATACCTCAATCAAAATACTTCAAGGGTTTTGGCTAGTTTTGAATCTTCCGGTATCGAAGCTAGTTTAGTCGATTTATTTTCCAAAAAACGATTACTATCTAAGATAGCCAGATTCACCAGATTTGAATTAGATGGTCGTTACACTATGCATATTTCCAGCACCAATCAATTTGCAATACGAGTGGTTTCAGGTGTTGCACTTCCATTCGGTGATTCTTTAAGTACTATACCATTCATAAGACAATTTTATGTCGGTGGACCCAATAGTATAAGAGGCTGGGCGGTGCGTGAGATAGGACCAGGTCTGGTATTCAAAAAAGTCATTGAAGATAAATACACTTATTTTCAGACCGGTAATTTCAAGTTTGAGTTTGGATCTGAGTATCGATTTGATATTTTTTCTGTTCTCAAGGGAGCAATTCTTTTCGATGGTGGTAATGTATGGTTATTAAAAAAAGATCCATTATTACCGGGTGGTGAGCTTAGTTTAAAATTTTTATCCCAATTATATTTGAGTACAGGTTTTGGCATTCGATTGGACTTCAATTATTTATTGATCAGATTTGACTCGGGAATAAGACTCAGGACACCTTATTTAAATGACAATGGAACTCATCGCCCTCCTTTGAATGGGTTAAAAGACTTGCAGTTTAACCTCTCTCTGGGTTACCCATTTTGAGCCATGATTTTTTGGAGTCGATCACATTCTATTTTTGATAGCATATTTGGAGCAAATGGGACAGTTTACCATCGAATGGCCTCTGGCAGGGCAATAAGCACGTGCAAAAAGTATTATTTGCAAATGCACCTTGATCCACTTTGAAGCCGGAATCAATTGTTTTAAATCATGTTCAGTTCTAGTGACTGAACTACCATCACTGAGCCCCCATCGATAGGCAAGTCTAAGAATGTGGGTATCCACAGGGAAGGCTGGAATATTAAATGCTTGACAAAGTATGACAGAAGCCGTCTTATGCCCTACACCAGGCAAGGACTGCAAAGCTTGCATATCTGCAGGCACTATTCCATGATATTGTTCGATGAGTAGTTTGGATGTAGCTACAATAGCTTTAGATTTTGCAGGACCTAGTCCACATGGTCTTATGATGTTTTCTACGGTTGAAGGCGAAAGCTTGGCCATCTTCCAAGGGTTATCTGCAAGTGCAAATAATCTGGGAGTGACTTTGTTTACTCGTTCATCGGTGCATTGCGCGGATAACAAGACAGCGATCATCAATGTAAACGGATCTTTGTGTTGCAATGGAACTTCAACCGTTGGAAAATATGCTTCCAACACATCCAGGATAAGATTTGCTTTTTCTGGTCTGGTCATAAATTAATTAAAAAATTCATGGTATCTACTCCATCCGCATAGTCCATTAAACTTGGTTGTTGTGCAGTACCAGGCAATAAAGATTTAAATCCAGGCAAAGGATTATGAGAAACCACTACTTGTATTTCTCCTTCTCGTGTTTTAATAGTATCTATGACCCCTTGTATATCATCATAGTATTGAAAATGTACACAAGCTAATCTGGATACCAAACGATCGTTTTCGACTAACATGATCGCATCATTAGCCATATAAGGCACTCCATTCATGATATAGATCGCCAAATTATAATCAAAATTATTTCGATAGGAATTATGGTCTTTCAAATAACTATAACGATCCCATAACCTCAATAATGGGACAAAATCATAGTCACGAGGTACCCAGATGGTGGCTACATTTCTACAACCCAATCCATAATATTGGAACACATCTTTAGCCAAAGCTACGAGATCACTCTCCTTTTCTTCTCCGGATAACACGGCTACCCCTACCCTGTTTTTTCGGATGATATGCGGGTAACGATCAAAATAATAATGAAAATATCTTGCAGCATTGTCGCTACCTGTAGCGATGACAGCATCGATCTCATTCAAACGTTCTACAATTTCAAAATAAGGCGCACACTTGGGATTTATGTCAGTAAATAATCGAATGATATAAGGCCAGAGGACAATGTCTTTTTGCGATAGCCTTAGTTTTGAATAATGACCGCATATAAAAGTCGAAAGCACATCATGAAATCCCACTAAAGGGATATTACCCGCCATGACTAAGCCGACACGTTTTGGTGCGTTTTCAATTGGAGCATACCTATGTACCCATTCTGTTAATTTATCTTGATTCAAATAGGCTATTACTATTTGATGAATAGATTCACGTACATTGACTGGGTCGAACCAAGGATTATGTTGGTGAGTTTCTTCCAAAACCCTTCGCATTTCATCACTTTCAATACGTAATTGATTTCCGACATCAATACAGAGGCTTATTCGTTCATCCAGTGTCATAACTTTAATTGTTTTTGATGGGTTACATAATTCCTCCATTTTATGAGCACTTCTTCCATTGCATTTGGCATAGGAGAATCAAACTCCATACGCTTGCCACTGGTAGGATGTACGAACCCCAAGGTCTTTGCATGTAAAGCATGTCTGGGGAAAATCGAAAATAGATTATCTACGAATTGTGTGTATTTTGAATGGGCCGTTCCTTTTACTATGCGATCTCCACCGTAGCGTTCATCGTTAAAGACAGGGTGACCCAAGGATTGCATATGGACTCTGATCTGATGTGTCCGACCGGTTTCAAGCTTACATTTTACGACAGAGACATAATATAAACTTTCAATGACCTCCCAATGGGTAATAGCATGTTTACCATGATCTGCCTCCGGAAAGACGGTATACAATTGTCTATGCCTAGGGTGTCTACCGATATGCATATTTAGAGTTCCAGTCGATGGTTCCAAGTCACCCCAGACCAAAGCAATATATTCTCGAGTGGAGCTGTGATCAAAAAATTGTTTTGCAAGATGGCTCAACGAAAAATCATTTTTGGCTACTACTAATAGACCAGAAGTTTCCTTATCGATACGATGGACCAGACCCATACGTTCATAATTGAATGTTTCTGATTCTTTGTTTTTTTTAGTATCCAGCTTTAAATAAAAAGCCAGCGCATTGAGTAAAGTACCTCGAGTGTTACCTACACCCGGATGTACCACCATGCCAGCAGGCTTATTGACTATCAAAAGGTCATCATCCTCATATATAATGTCCAATGCAATCTCTTCAGGCAGCACTTCATAATTGCCTTGCTGGGGTACAATCACTTGGATGATATCTTGAGGCATCACTTTGTAATTTGGTTTGACCTCTTTACCATTTACAGTGATAGCACCTGACTTGAGCCCATATTGAATACGAGTACGAGATACATTTTTAATACGATCATTCAGAAAAGAATCAATCCGTGTAGGGGTTTGATTTTTGTCTACTTTGATGAGGAGTTGATCTTGCAGGTCATCACTCTCGATCGCATTAATTTCTTCGTTTTCTTGAACCATAATAAATGACAAAGGTAGGTATTGTCATAAGGTACTCTCTTTTTAATAAATTTTAAACCTAGAAGATACTATTTAATTTTTCCTCTTTGCCCTAACTCTATGACTTCAAGTTTGATCATCTTGTCGTCTTTGATTTCAAATCTTACTGCAGTACGCATCAAATGAAATCCTTCTTGGCCGCAGGCTCCCGGATTGATATGAAAATGACCCAAGATAGGGTCTTTCATGATTTTCAGAATATGTGAATGGCCACAAATAAATAAATCGACCGGCTGGCTTAATAATTTTTTCTTTACTCTTGCAGCATACCTTTCTGGATATCCGGCGATATGGGTCATATAAACTTTAAAACCACCGATAGACCACGAAAGGTCTACCGGGTATAAGTCTTGAATTTCTTTATTGTCAATATTCCCATAGACCCCTCTGACCGGTTTGTTTTTCGTAAGGGTAGTAATCACTTCCAAACTTCCAAAGTCTCCGGCATGCCAGAGTTCGTCCCTATCTTCAAAAAGTTTCATTAATTCGGGATCCAAATACGAATGCGTATCTGATAAAAGGCCTATTCTCATGTGGGTGCAAATTTAAAAAAAATGGGTGGTCTGTAGTTCCAGTGCATCGAAATTTATTTCGATGTATAACTGAGAATTTGCTGCTATTTCTTGCACTGCGCACTTCATTGTAGCTCAGTTTGTTTCTCGAAATATATTTCGATGTGGGTTTGGAAATTCATCGAAATAAATTTCGATGCAAGAGTGGAGGGCACCGCATTATTGTAATAGACTTATTGCTGTTGATTTAAAGTTCAACCCCTTCAGGGTTGTTAACATTTTGCACCAATAACAACAGGCGATGCCTGCTTTTATTGGTGTTTAACCCCTTTGGTGTTTCGAATTTTTTTTTTGATGTACTGTTGGAATGTTCATCGAAATAAATTTCGATGCAAGGGAGGGGATGCGCTGCAATAAATTGAAAGTACACAGAAAAATCCTGAAAGGATTTAACCTCAATGGCTCCACAAGAATTGTGGAGTTATTGAAAAAGGGTTTTACCAACCCTGATAGGGGTTGAACTTAAGAGGAGAGAATGTTGGATACTTCATCGAAATAAATTTCGATGCACGGGAGGAGGAATGCATCGAAATAAATTGTAGTGTACGTTGAAAAATAATGCCCATTGCAAATGGTATGAGTACCTTATTGGCAACTCTTTCATCGAAATAAATTTCGATGCACGGGAATAAAAAAAGGGCTGCATTTTTTAAACACAACCCTTTTTACATAACACCCTGCTTTAAGGATGTTTTTTAAAAAAAATTACTCAATCAAAACCAATTTTTTTGTAATCTTCTGATTGCTGGTAAGCATTTGATAATAGTATACTCCCCCACTGGGCAAGTCAGTATTTTGGATTTTTATTTCGTTGTATCCTTTCTGGAAATCTCCTCGGATCTCTTTGATGATTTTACCTGCAATATCTATGATCAACAAGCTGGCTTTACTCTCTATCGGCAATTCAAATCCAATCAAGGTGTTTTTTGAGAATGGATTGGGGGAATTTTGATATAATTTGATTCCCTGCAAGGCCTGACCTTGATGTCTTCGATTTACTAATCTGATGGAGTGGATATCTGCATCTCCCAACGAAGCATAAGCTTCTGCCTTAGTGATTTTAGAATGGATTTGCATTATATCTTCCACTACCCCATCTTTTTTAGCTTTAAAGATTAAAGTGAAAAGCACTTCTTCTTTTTTAAAATTCTTTGCGGGAGTAGATATCCATGACATCGGCATCAACCCTTTTGCGAGCTGATGAAATCCAAAGTTGGCTTCTTCCAGCGTCATGGCGTTGTTTTTAAATCCACTATATTCCAACTCGGAAGGATCGAATCCTATAGTGAATTGTATACCTGTTAAGGTCATTGCACTTTCTGCTTTAATAGGTATTTCTATGCGTTGACCTGTTTTGAAAGCTTGGTTATCTACCAATAATCCTATAGTATACTGCGAACTTCTGGATTCCGTACCTAACAATTGATGTGCCTGGACCGTCTGATTGACATCTCCTATTTTGACTCCTACAAAATCATTCTGAGGTATGGCAATGAATGACCCGGGGTTTCTGACCATTTCATTATAACTGAATGGTGCAGAAGGATTAGCAGAAGATTTCTCTACAAATCTCCAGGATTTGTTGTGAGGCAGTTCCTCATAGATACCCAATATCAATTTGCGTAATTCTACTAAGTCCACGGCATTAATAGATTTTGAATTATCAATATCTGCTGCGATGATTTTATACATCGAATTCAATGGTTTTATGCCCATGATATGTTGTTGGATAGCTAATAGATCCCTGGTGGAGACTCCATTCATCCAATCTGTATTTCGATCAGGATGGATTTCATACGTTTTGCTAAGATCCAGTACATTGAAAGAAAACTTACCATCATTCCCAGTCATCTTAACATCCATAGATTCTTTGCCTGACCGCAATTCCACCTTGACACCTTGTACAGGCTCTGAGGTTTCAGTGCGGATGGCACCTCCTGAAGCGATCAAATTGGGTTGCGGACAGATCCTGGGTGTACCATTATCTTGGATTAATACATAGGTCTTACAAAAGTCTGTATTGCCTGCTTCATCCACCACATAAATACATAATTCCTGAATGCCAAGGTTAGAACAGTCAAATGTTTTACTAGGAGTAGTTGGTTGCACACAAGCTGAATCTCCAAAATAAAAACGAAGCGAATCCTTTATAGAACAATTATCATAGCTACCTGCATTAAAATCACTCGCCCATATTACAAGCTTACCTGTAGTCGGCATGAGCACAGTAGCAATACCATTAAGACAATATGGAGTAGGCTTTTTACAATCTTTGATCGTGATCTTAAAAGTACAAGTGTCTTCATTACCACATCGATCTGTTGCATACACAGTGATGTTATACAGGCCTTTAGTCAGCACTTCAGATATTCCTTTAACATTCGGTACGCTTCTTTTTTCAACAGTACCATCTCCTTTGAAGTCCAATTCCCAGCGGTAAGCAATTTGAGACGCTGGTGTACAATTGTCTGTAGCCGTAAAATTCATCGTAAATTTTTCAGTACAATTTTCAACAAAGGTACAGAAGGTAGTGTCTTTGCAATTCAACACCGGATTGACCTCATCGATGACTTTGATGACTTGAATATATTGGATATATCCATCACCATCGTCTTTGAGATGCCTTACCACGCAAGCTCTGCGATGGATATCTGCAACCAACGTGTCATTAACGATGATGTCCGGATGACGATCGTGTTGAATCGGGTCATACTTACACCAATCGATCATGGTCCATTTACGGATGATTTTATAACATCCTTCTTCGACCACATCGTATCGAGTATCTTCATAGTTTACACCTACTAATTCACACTCATCATCCATGACCATGACATTACCGGTGAGGCCGGTATCGCTTGGATTCAGTTTGTTGATGTCCGTAAAATCTTTGCAATTAACAGTAGCATCTGCTGGAAATATGACTTCAAAATCTGAACGGTGTGCAGCAATGATTTTTTGATCACAAATCAAGGTATTTCCACATTTATCTATTGCAGTCCAGGTTCGTTTAATCCAACCTTTACCACATTTATCTATTTGAACATCATCTACAAAAGGTATCTCACCAGACAATGCACAATTGTCCCAGATCCAGAATTTGCCAGCACCTGCAGAAGTAGTCGGTCGTCCGCCGCCTGCAGCCATTGCTTTATAGAAATATGATTTGTAATCAGCTTTCTTCCCTTGGTCAAATGTATCCAGACACAACCATTCTTTACAATAAATAGGCTTCCAAGAATTTTCTTTTTCATCACATGGTGCTGGTTCGAACCCATGATCATCATGGCTGTCAATTAATAATGGCCCACCATAATATCCTATAGGTTTTCCGGTCGGATCGAAAGCATCTTTCAATATACCATCGCCTTCCTTCACACATTCTATTGCATTGGGCCATACACCATCTTTTCGTCCATCTGTGCATTCCCAGTAATGTGCATAGTTGTATGATTCACCACCAACAATACCATCACAATAAACAGTCAGGTCTTTGGCTCTATCACATGCCGGAGGGGTTTTATCCACTACATTGACCATGATCATACAATCGTTGTATAAGTATTTTGAACAAGTATTACCTGGTTCGGTAGCGATCAAGTTTGCTGTGCGAGTATTAAAATTAGCTGAATAACTAAGGTCAAAACAATTTTTACTCAATTCAAAGATTTGATTGAATTCCCCGAACGATGGAAAATTTATAGATCCAGGGAAGTTTTCTTTACTATCATAATTTTTTGTACGCAAATAATTAAACCAATTCGTCAAAGAATCTCCGCATAAGATCCTGGGCTTCCAGCTACAATCTTTTGTTTTGGTACCTACATACCACACATCTCGCTTATCCAACGAATTAAAATTGAACTCCGCTCTGAACAGGTGACTCGTATTGTAACAGAACCAGTCATGATAACTACATGGGAAGACATGGGAATCATATAATGGAATACCACATGCTTCATAGACTCTCAATATGATTTGTTGGTTACCACACTCGGTCAGGTCTAAATAGTCTTTGAAAATATAACAGTTCGTCCAATTTTCGATATAGGCATCATAAAAAGTCTTTTTATCCCAATATTCTTTTTTGCCACAGTTTTTTTCAATTTTAGCAATAGCTGCATTTTTTGCATCTGTGACATCTTGCATTTTGGCAATTGCAAAATGTAGTAATTCACAACAATTATCTCGACTACCATTATCCAGGTCTTGTGCATAGATTCTGGACCAACAAGTGGCTGGATCTACTATGACTTGTGAATTTTCATCGCAAAGAGGTGTTGGAGGATTGACATCGGATACACATATAGATATGGAATCTCGAGTTCGATTAAAACATCGATCTGAAATATCCACATACATTTTGTAACATCGTCTGCCGAATACGCCTTCTAAGGCCGTAAGATTGACTATACCTGGCAGTTTACCATTTAACACTACGATTTTACCTTTTGGACCCAGACTATAGGAAATAAAGTATTCTTGAGAAATCAATGCATCGCAGTCGTCTATCGTAAGTGCATTGATATTGACCGGCGCTATACAATCATGAGGTTTTACATTAGCATTATAATTTTTCAGACCACCACTGACTACAGGATTTTCTTTATCTTCCACTTTGATGTATTGCACTAAGATCGTGTCTCTGCCTGTACACCAATCAGCAACTCTCCATTCTCTTCGAATCTTGAAGCCATTGCCACAGATAGAAGTGATTTCATCTTTGTAAGTAATAGAAACTTTGCACAATCCACCTTTCAGGACACCACTCGTAGTCCACATATTGACACAGGAATCCACTCTTACACAGGTATCGTTTAGCGCTAAACCAGTAAGTCCTGATCGTGGAGGAAATGGAGTATTTTTTGCCACAGCTATCAGGATGGTATCCCTCAAGGCAGGCACTAATAATGAATCTCTTGATATACAACCTCGGATGGAACTTCCAAATGTATCTCTTGCTTGTAATTTTAATAAAAGTTCCGGGGAAGGATAAGTAGCGTCCGTCATAATAGATGAAAACTTGATCACATCATAGTTAGCAATATTGGTGATGGATCCGGTAGCTCCTACTTTTCTACATACTACTCGACAATTGAGGCTGATATTATCCGGTTGCTTGACTAATTCGAGGCTATCTTTTTTGATCCGAAGGGTATCCATACATTCTGACGAATTGCCCCATTGATCATAGGATCGAATGGTTCTATACACTCTACCCAGAATAGTAGAATCACATCCATATTCTGTCCATACTAAATTACTGATCACTGCATGACCTTCCTGCGCACAATTATCTTGCACTATACCCAAGATCGCTGAATATTGCGCCATTTGAAAACAACTGATGTCGATACTTTTGCAGGTAGGCTGAGGTGGAAATTTGTCTTCAATAAATAAATATCCCCAGCAACTATTTCGAGTAGTGGATTCAGTAACTTTATAAATGAAAGTATAACCCAGGTGTGTTCGATCCACCAGAGGCACATTAAATGTGTTAGTACCGAAAGGATAAGTCAAGGTAAGGACATACGTGCCGCACATAAGTCCTGGATTTTCCAAGACATCCTGAGGGGTAAGCAATCTTTCACAAGCTTCATCCAACGGGATATTGAGTTTGTCATTGCAGGTGAGTGGACAGCCTACTTGTGCAGTCAAACTCGGTGAATCTAAAAAAGCCAATGCTAATAGTATAGGGACTTGCCATAGTTTAAATTCATTTTTCTTCACTGGAGCATTCATGATCATTTGAATTGATTTGAGAATAGTTGTTTGTTTTGACATGAGTTTGATAATTTGCATTATCTAATTTTTTGTTATTATTCAAGACATGATCAGCAACAACTATTCCAAAAATTATTAAAATTTATAATATGTTCAATCTGGTTTTGATATATAGTGTTAATAATCAATTATTTACATTTAAATAAAACATATTAAAAATAAATTTAATATGGCTAAATCCACCTTCCAGAATACCCAGATCGGCAAGCGAGTATTGAAGGTGAGTAACCTCGAAAAAAGCATATATAAAAAAGATGGCATCCTAAAAGCAGAAGTAATACAATACTACCTCTCCATAGGTCCGACCATGCTTAAATATATCAAGGGTCGTCCACTAAGTCTTATCCGATATCCGGACGGCATTGAAGGTGAAGTTTTTTATCAAAAAAATAAACCAGATTGGACACCGGAGTGGATTGATAGTGTAGCGCTAGGCAAAGAAGAACCCAAACAATACATCATAGCAGATGAAGAGGCAACTTTGGTATGGATAGCGAATCTTGCTGGACTGGAGCTGCACATGGCCAATTGCAGGAGGCCTCGGTTTACCAATCCCGATGTATTGATATTCGATCTGGACCCACCGGAAGAAGGATGGTGGAATCAAACAAAAAGCATCGCTAAATCATTGCGCAGTTTTTTGTCTCAATACGGATATTCATCGTACATCAAGACGAGTGGTAATAAAGGGCTCCATTTATTCGTACCCATAGAAGCTAGTCATGGATATGATGAGGTGATACCGGCATTAAAAAGCATGACAGAAGAGTTTGCAGTGGCGCACAAAGATTCTTGCACGCTTAATGTCCGCAAAAATCAAAGAACAGATAAATTATTTATAGATATCCAACGTAATCATTCCTCTCAGACGATCATATCGCCGTATTCTCTACGCGGAAAACCCAAAGCTC
>JAYSTG010000081.1:0-2150 GCA_043719965.1 Saprospiraceae bacterium
CTTTCCTACTGTAACTGTCACATTTTCCTGCCAACTATTGACTACATATATCTTTCCAGCTTGGAGCTTATCATTGCTTCTGGCTTGATAATACACGAACTCATCAGCCTTCACGATGTTTTTGTAATACGATATGATTTTACCGGATCCATAGATGATCGGAATACAAAAGTCCAATATTTTTGGATTTCGTAAGGATTTGATGATGACTTCAGTGCCTATACCATTGATGTCACCGATGGAGATTCCTATTTTTACAAGATTTGATTCGATACTGCCCATATGAATATTCTATTGAGAGCGAAGATAGTTAATTCACTGGGTTTAAGCAGAGGAAGGGAGGTTGACTTAGGTTCAGCTTTGTTTGCACTTCATGATTCATATCGACTAAATGCTTTTAGATGCATCGTATGTACTGAGAAGGCGGTATCATTGTAGCATGGTTTTTGCTAAAAAATCCTTTGGTCAACATTTTCTTATAAATGAGTTTCTAGCACATCGTATCTCTGAATCATTGGCTCCATATCCTCAGTACAAACAAGTATTGGAAGTAGGCCCGGGCAGAGGCATGCTGAGTAAATACCTGGTCACTAGATATCCTGATCTGACGATGGTCGATGCTGATCGCGATATGATCGATGTATTAAAAAAAGACCCTCGTTTTGCCACCTGCAGATTGGTATTGCAAGATTTTTTGAAATTAGATTTAAAAGCATTGTTTCATGGGCAGCCTCTATTAATAATTGGCAATTTCCCGTATAACATTTCTTCTCAGATTGTGTTCAAAATGCTGGAGTACCGCGAGTATGTGCCAGCTATGGTCGGCATGTTTCAAAAGGAAATGGCAGAACGGATTGCGCATGCACCCGGTAGTAGGGCATACGGTGTGATCAGTGTATTGACGCAAGCCTATTTTGATGTGGAATATTTATTTTCGATCCATCAAAGTGACTTTAACCCTCCACCCAAAGTAAAATCCGGTGTATTACGGTTTACTAGAAAAGCTAAACTACACTTGGATTGTGATGAAGATTTATTTAAAATCATCACCAAGACTTGTTTTTTACAAAAAAGAAAAATGATCCGAAATTCTTTAAAAACATGGTTATCTCCTGAAACCCTTCAGGATATTTTTTTTGATAAACGACCTGAGCAATTGGCTGTTGTTGATTTTGTGAAAATTACCCTCCTGGCGACTGATCGTGCGAAGAAGACTTGATGAGTGCTCTTCGAAGAAATTCTACACTCAAATTATAAACAAAGTGGACTAAGATAGGCAATAGGAGGCAATCGCTGATATGATACAAATATTGAAACCCAAGCGCAAAAATAAAAGTAATGCCGATGGCTAATACTCCCTGCGTGTAATGCGAAAATGAAAATGCGACAGCACTGGAGATAAGTGCCAGCGTATAAATCATGCCGTTTTTGGATAATAATTCAGTGAGTACTCCTCGATAGATATATTCCTCAGACCAGGCCGCAGTAATACAGACCAGGATCCAGGGGAGATATTCATTGGGTTTTTGTGGTAAAATAAAATCAGTAGTGACGATATCCGTATTCTTCTCAAAATATTTAAAATTAATATAATTCATCAACAAGCCTAATACATAAACGATGACAGCGATAAGGGTAACTTTGGCAGAAATGGTGCTGAACCAATGTACCGGTAAATCTTCTTTCCAATCCACTAAAGCAGCTAAACCACCCAAAACCGTAAGCATAATAAAGGATTGGAGATACAGAGTCCGGCGAGTAGGCATGATCTCTTCTTGCTCCTCTTCGATCAAGTCTCTGCTCTGAAAACTTAGCCAGGGAAGTACTATAAACTGAATGCCCAAAAATAAATAAGAAAACAACGACACCCTTCAAAATTAACTTTATTTATATAATCTTTACCTTTTCAGTATGATTTTGACCATTACACTCAACCCTTCCATTGATATATCAGTTGCTGTAGGTGCTTTGATTCCGGAAGACAAACTTCGATGTGAACGCTATGAAAAGGAAGTCGGAGGAGGTGGTATCAATGTAGCTAAAGGCTTATCTCGACTAGGACTAGATGGATACGCCATGTTTTTTTCAAGCGGCAAAAATGGTCAGTGGATCAATGAGCGATTGAAAGAAGCTAAGCTTAAGACGATTCC
>JAYSTG010000082.1:0-2150 GCA_043719965.1 Saprospiraceae bacterium
CGAGATGCTAAACAATACACAGGCCTAGATACCTGCCAGGCACGAAGTGAAAATAAAATGCATTTTCACTACAACGCATCATTGACTGCTGTATCAATAACTAAAGCCATTATCCGAAAACCTCATCAAAAAGATCATGAGATTGTTTTCTCTATTGCAGACATCCAAACAGAACTTCACAATAGGGCCCTGGCTCAAACTATATTTTCATTCTATGGTATAGACCCAAAGTTTAATAAAAATAAGGATAAACTCCAACTTATCTTAGACTATGGTAAAATTGCAGCTTGATTTACTTTCCGAACCATTGCACCTCAAAATTAGATTTAGCCCTTTTAAAACTTCTCGATTTAATCATCATAAAATGTCTTATATTGTATACTAAAATCATTTACCAGAGTACATACATCTTTTCACTTTAAACATGGATAAAATGAAAAAACATAAAATCAACGATTCCAACCGAAGGGAATTTATAAAATCTACCGGGGTGGCACTGATGGGAAGTTCTATGGCCATTAATTTGGGCTTTCCCGTAACCGTATTAGAGAATAAAAGAAATAATTCAAATCTCTTGAAAGTAGGCTTAATAGGTTGCGGTGGCCGCGGATCTGGCGCAGCAGCCCAAGCTCTATCTGCTGATCCTAATGTAGTACTTACTGCCATGGGTGATGTATTTATGGATCAATTAGAGGAGTCGTATAAATCATTGGTAGAGCTCGCTCCCAAAAAAGTACAAGTAGATAAATCAAATAAATTTGTAGGATTTGATGCTTATAAAAAAGTAATCGCATCAGGGGTAGATGTAGTGATATTGACTACTCCACCTTATTTCAGGCCCGAGCATCTGACTGCGGCTATCGAAGCTGGCAAGCATGTATTTTGTGAAAAACCAGTGGCGGTAGATGCACCCGGAGTACGGAAAGTAATAATGGCGGCTAAAAAAGCCGAAGAAAAAAAATTGTCTCTGGTATCTGGTTTTACATTCAGATATGATAATCCCAAAAGGGCTTTTTTTGAAAGAGTATTACAAGGAGAAATTGGTGATGTCAAAACCGTATCATCTACCCGCAATGGTGGCTATCTATGGTATAAGCCAAGACAAGCCCAATGGACCGATATGGAATACCTCCTGCGCAACTGGTACTACCAAAATTGGTTATCGGGTGATTATCTGGTAGAGATGATCGTGCATAGCCTGGATATGATGTCGTGGGCAATGGGAGACAAACTGCCCATACAAGCTACCGGAAGCGGAGGGCGCCAAGCACGCGTAGAAAAAATGTATGGAAATATCTATGATCATTTTGCCATCGAATATGAATATGCGAATAATGTACAGGGCTTTAGTTTTAGCCGCCAACAGCAGGATTGTTCCAGTCGAAATTCTGTAGAAATAGCAGGCACATTGGGCAATGCCCTAGTAAAAAGCAGTGGTGAGCTGGAGATAACAGGTAAAAATAAATGGACCTATCAGGGTGAAAAAAATGATCCTTATCAAACTCAGCACGATGAACTATTCGCTTCGATTAGAAATGGTAAACCCATGAATGATGGTGTCCGAATGGCCAATAGTACCATGTTGGCTATCCTCGGCAGAATGGTATCTTATAGCGGGCAAACACTGACTTGGGATGAGGCAATCAATTCAAACCAGGTATTGGGCCCAATACATAACCAAATGAATTGGAATTTAAAATATGCCGTACCCGATATTGCGATTCCCGGTAAAACCAACGTATTAGGATGATCTATATGAAAAATTCAAAGCTGATTCTTTTTATAGTATTCAATACAATATTATATCAAGATCATAGTGCTCAGATTACTACGCTTACATTTGGTAAAGAAAAGATTTCCACTCAAGTCTATTCAAATCATAAAACTAAGGGCACTGACATAGAATGGATCAATGTAAATACCGCCCCCGACACCTGGTCACGTAAAAAAGAAGAATTGGTATGCACTGGCAAACCCATCGGCGTGATGCGAAGTAAAAAGCAATACGAAAACTTCCTCCTTCATGCTGAATGGAAACATATGGAGCTCGGAGGCAACTCAGGTGTTTTTGTTTGGAGTGATGCTATACCTGGTGCCCAAAATCGACTGCCCAATGGCGTGGAAGTACAAATGTTGGATCTGGATTGGGT
>JAYSTG010000083.1:0-5538 GCA_043719965.1 Saprospiraceae bacterium
TGAACAAAGAATGATTTTTATACAGTTACGATTTTAATATTACCAATATGCCTCTATAAACTTTCATTAAAGTTAAATGAGATTCAAAGTTTAGGCAAACAAATACAATCTCAATACTTCATTCAACCTTTCGGATTTTTATTTACCTTCTGATGTCTGCCGAAAGCTATTCCGTATCTGGTAGCGGCGACTTCAGTCGCTGAATAATATTAATCAAACTTTCAATGCTTTCAAATCAGCGACTCAAGTCGCCGCTACAGGGTTACCTCCCCCCACTTTCTACATCCATCCTCGTAACATTTCCCGCACTCCTTACACTCCCTAAGTGCGCTATACATATATATAGGTAGCCCCTGCTTATAAACGGAACCCACTCTGAGCACACCCTTGCCTTTAAGTCCATACTAAACATATGGTATAATTTGATAATATAATAAATTTCTTCGGAAATAATTTATATAATCGTTATAATATTTTGATGTTTTTTATATTTAATGCTGTAAAACTCAATTCCGCCATGGCCCGAAACTTCAAAATCCAGGGTAAAGAGCAAAATCTAACCGAAGGACCACTCATCAGTGAGTTTAATCATATCGTCAAAACGTATAAGATCGAGACCGTCCGCAGCAAGGCCGATATCATCGATGTGGCCACTGAGCCCCATGATATCATCGGCCTGGAGTTTGAAGATGGTGGCGAATGGATCGGCCCTGCCGAGGATATAGAAAAAATCTTTGGGGAACACATTCAACTCAGCCGGGATGGCAATGAATTGTTTCCAATGTCTATACGATCATCTGGTGGTAGTGATCGGGGTATACAAAGTGTGACCCTTTTCTTTTATCCACTCTAATAATAATGAATCCGTCAAACCAAGATCATAAATCGTATCGCTTTCAAAACCAATACTGGAAGCAAGGTAATTTTCTTTAATCTTTTTAGCTAAATCTTTGCTAATCTCTATATAGCGGTTTTTAAATTCACCGACTGATCGATTCATTATATTGTCTACTTCTGTCCAAATGTTAGGCAAAATGATCAAGTTGGAATAATCGATAATGAGCTCTGTTAATTTGTAATAATCGGCTTCATCGAAAAGCGAAAGTCTTTTATCCTTCGAAATTCTTTTGGGATCTATCAATCCAATTACAAATAATAAAAAGCTATTGGAGTCAAGAACTATCAATTGGGGTACATCAATATCGCAACCAACTTCTTGTCATCCGTCAATTGAATAATTTTATAAATTCTTTCATATTCGGAAATTAAACTAGGGAAGGATCCAACACCCGTCAAACCAGATTTCGGTTTCCGTTCGACCAAGTAGGACACGACTATTTCGTTGATGTGCGCTTTTTCATCTTCCTTAAATTGTTCAAAGCGAAAATCAATTGGCTCCGAGCCAAGCACTTGCTTAATTTGTTCTAAAGCGACGAGATACATCTCTCTCAAATCAATCATTCTGTTACAAATTTACCATTCAATCTTTGGAATTGTTGATTCGATTTTTACCAAGAGTCATCCCGGCGGAATCCGGATCGGCCACCGAGCTTCATGCGATCATTGATATTATACCACCATTTACCTGCCGATCATCTGGTAGCTGCTACTGGCGAAATTCAAAACACTGGCGAGGTATTGAGTAAAGAACAAATGGCTTTATTGGCCAAAGCAAAAAATGAACGCGTACAACCCGTCATCATCGCCTCACAAAAAGACGCAGAAGCCCGCGAGCAAAATAGAGTGACTACCAAAAAGACTTGGAAATTTAAAGCGTTGAATGTGCGAGATTTTGCATTTGCTACTTCGCGAAAATTTATCTGGGATGCTATGGGTGTGCCTCAAAGTGATGGTCGTGTCGTGATGGCTCAGAGTATGTATCCCAAAGAGGGCAATCCGCTCTGGGAAAAGTATAGTACCAAAGCTGTAGCACATACTTTAAAATGGTTTACCCATTACACGTTTGATTATCCATACCCATCGGCCTGGAGCATCAATACGGCTAATATCGGTATGGAGTACCCCATGATATGTTTTAATGGTGGGCGTTGTGAAAAAGATGGTACCTACTCAGCACGGACCAAGTATTCGACTATCGGTGTCATCATACACGAGGTAGGACATAATTATTTCCCCATGATCGTCAACTCTGATGAGCGCCAATGGACCTGGATGGATGAAGGCCTCAATACTTTTTTGCAATCCCTCACCGAAGCTCTATGGGAAAAAAACTATCCTCTCCGTCGGGGCCCCGCCAATCAGATCGTCGACTATATGAAAATGGATCAGAAATTTCTAGAGCCTATCATGACCAACAGTGAAAGTGTACAACAGTTAGGATCTAATGCTTATGCTAAAGTAGCTACCGGACTCAACATCTTACGCGAGACCATCATGGGCCGCGAACTTTTTGATCTGGCCTTTAAAGAATACTCCCGACGCTGGGCATTCAAACAACCCTATCCTGCTGATTTTTTCCGTACGATGGAAGATGCCTCTGGTGTAGATCTCGATTGGTTTTGGAATGGTTGGTTTTATGGTACAGACTATTGCGATATCACGATGTCGGATGTCAAGTGGGTCAAGGTCGACCCCAAAGATCCTACCAAAGTAGCCGAAATGAAACGAGAGCAACAAGCTACCGCGCCACAGAACATCACCAAAATCCGCAATACAGAGACCATCAAAAGATACTATGCCGATGAGGACACCACGATTCGAGATTTTTATAGCACGTACGACCCTGTCACACCTGATGCATTGGTCAATGAGGACTATGATAAATATCTTAAAAGCCTGAGTGAAGAGGAGAAAAAACTTCTAGGCACTGGTGATAATTTTTATGAAGTAGCTTTTGAACGCAAAGGTGGGCTGATCATGCCCTTGATCGTACAACTTCAATATGCCGATGGCACCAAAGAAGACTTCCGATATCCCGCCGAAGTATGGAAAAAACTACCGGAAAATAAAATCACTAAAGTATTCCGCTCCGCAAAAGAAGTGACCAAGTTCATCCTGGATCCTTATCTGGAGACAGCAGATATCAATATAGAAGATAATCAATATCCCAGAGTAAAAGCCGAACCATCAAGATTTGAAGTGTTTAAAGGTCAACAAGGTGGTGGTCCAGGCAATCCATTTGGTGGCGGGGAGAATGAGATGCAGCGGGCGAAGCGGGCTAAGGCAAAAAGTTGAGGGCGATAAATTTGAAGTTTTTTCAATAAGTTAAATGAACAACGAACTACAGCTTTTTGACTCACAGAAAATTCATACCTATTTAGAAAAATACCGAAATAGCGTTAATAAATTTGACAGTAATTTTTATATTGAAAATAATGTAATAGTCTTTAAAGGCATATTAATGCAAGATTCATTAAGTTTGTCTAATAATAATTTTTATAGCGATAAATTAAAATTTATAGGTTGTGAACTTTTAGATATATCACAAGGTATGTTTAATAGTTTAGAATTTCAAAATTCTAAAGTTGAAAAAATTATAATTCTAAAAGGTGAATTAAATGAATTTAAGGATTTATTAATAGACACTAAATCAGAAATTTCAATAATTACTATAGATAATATTTCTGTAAAAAATATAACAATTGTCGACAGCGAAGTAAACATTTTGGATATCAATAATTCAAAAGCAATACAAAAAATTGAAATATCAGGGTCTAAAATCAATTCAATTAATATAATAAGTACTTCAATTTTAAATTTTGATATAATTGGTCAAAGTAAAATTGATTCTTTGAATTTGAGAAATGAAGTTGAAATCAACATTCTCTATTTAAATGCGGTTATTAATTCATATATAAATTTCGAAGGGTCTTTAGTTAAAAAATTAAATATTGATCAACTTTCCAAAATTAGGGATTTTTACATAAGAGATGGCTCAAAAATACAAAATTTAATATCCCATACTGGATCATTCATTGGAATAATTGAAATAAACGGACAAGTTGAAAATGTTGAATTAAATTCAAAAATAGCAATACTTAAATTACATAATTTACCTTGCCCTAATATTTTTTCAATACATAGCTCTGAAATTGAGGAACTATATATTTCGAAAAACTCTAATGGTTACTTAAACTTATATATCAAGGATTCTGAAATTGCAAAATTGGAAGTAAGTAATACTGTTTTAAGACAGGATGATTTAATAAACATTTCTACAACTTCAATTTATCTTTTTACATTAAATAAAATATTAAACAATGGTCGATTCATTTTAAGCGAAATAATAAAATTAGATAAATGGAAATCGTATTCATTTGAAAATTTCAGTAAAAATGAAAAAGAGTTTATTTTCCTAGATCAAGATTCAACTACTAATAAATTCAATACAAAAAATTCGACATTTTCCATTTACGATTCTGATATGGGAAATATCTCTTTTATTAATTTTAATTTTAATAATTTTAATCGTGTTAACATGAGAAATTCAAAAATTCAAGGTGGCTTTCTCTCTGGACTCCAATTGCCCACAAATGTAATTAATTTGGATCATGAAAATGATTTTGATCAAATAAGATTATTCTACAGTCAGATAAAATCCATCTTTCAAAATCAGGGAGATACTCCCAGGGCTATTTATGCTCAAGCATTAGAGTTGGAGAGTTTTAGATTGCAATTAGAAAATCAAAAGAAGTCAAAATTATCTAATGTAGACTCGTGGAATAATTTTAAAGATAGGTTTGTTTTATTTTTGAATAAATACACATCAAATTATAATACTAATTGGTTGAGAGCATTAATGGTAACAATATGTTTTCTAGCTTTTTCTTTTGGATTATATTGTTTCATACTTGGATATAGACCTGGATATGATGGTAAAAAATTCCTTGAATTATGTTCTTACTCTTTACAATATTTAAACCCATTTAGAGATGAAGATTCTGGCGATTTTTTTAAGTTGATTGGGACAGATGGTTTTAAGATCAACTCCTGTGCTCGATTTTGGGATTATATTAGTAGACTGATCATTGCTTTCCTTGTATATCAAACAATTAATTCATTTAGAAGGTTAGGCAAAAACTAATTAAAGAAATGAAAAAATATCTTGTCATTTACGAAAAAACAAAAACTGGCTATTCTGCTTACCCTCCCGACTTACCTGGAGTAGCTGCCACAGGACCAACCAAAGGTATTGTAGAAAAAAACATCTATGAAGCTATTCAATCGCACTTAGAAATGAAGCGCTAGGAGAAAATGAAAATACCCAAATCGACTGCACAAAGTGAAATGATGGTGTTTGAGTGAAGTTGAAAATCATCGGTATTAACATCATGATAGCATACATCAGTATCGAGGATAACCTGCAAACGAGGGTGAAGGCGGAGCCATCGAGGTTTGAATGTTTAATGAATAGCAACAAAAGCAAGAGTTAACCATATTTGAAATATTTAAGCTGCAGTCAGGCAACTGGTGAGAATGAAATGTATATTGTGAAGCGGGCTAAGTCGAAAACGTAAGCGGAAAAGTGAAAAAATAAATATTTAGTTCAGTGAAATCTCAAAATAGCAAAAAGAATAA
>JAYSTG010000084.1:0-16101 GCA_043719965.1 Saprospiraceae bacterium
GCTCCAGGTTCTGTCGGCTCGTCTTCATATCCTAGCAGGGTATTTAAAGGCTTGAGAATGGCAGGTCGAACCGGTGGAGTCCGAGTCAAGGTAAAAAACTTGAAGGTTGTAAAAGTATTTGGAGATAAAAATCTATTGGTGGTGCGTGGTGCAATACCTGGTCACAATGGATCTTTCGTAATCATCGAAAAAAAGTAAGCCATGAAAGTATCTGTATTAAACACGCAAGGATCAGAGACCGGTAGAGAGATCGAACTGTCTGACAGTGTATTTGGAATTAAACCCAATGAGCATGCAGTGTGGTTGGATGTAAAATCTTACCTGGCCAATCAAAGACAAGGGACTGCCGAGACCAAAGAAAGAAATCAGATTGCTGGATCTACTCGAAAATTACACAAACAAAAAGGTACCGGCGGATCTCGTAAGGGTGATATCAAGAGCCCTATATTTAGAGGTGGTGGTACGGTATTCGGTCCAAATCCAAGAGACTATACTGAAAAAATTAATAAAAAAGTAAAAGTACTGGCAAGAAAATCAGCATTATCTGATAAAGCCTCTAGTGGAAAAGTATTAGTTATCGAAGATTTTTCTTTCGACAAACCAAAAACTAAAAGTTTTATAGAGGTATTGAAAAACCTCAACCTCAGTGGCAAAAAAACATTGTTCGTAACTTCTGACTACGATAAAGCTTTATTCCTATCTGGTAGAAATGTACCTAAAGCTAATTTGATCAATGCAAAAGATGTCAATACATATTCCATCTTAAATTCTAATATCGTGATCTTGGCAGAAAGTGCAGTAGCGAAATTAGAAGAAACACTTTCATCAACGACTAAATAAGACAAGTCATGGAAAAGCAGATATTATTCAGACCAGTGATTTCCGAAAAGGCAGAAAAGCTAAGCGCCAATATGCCTCGTTATACTTTTTTGGTACATAAAGATGCCAATAAAGTAGAGATTCAAAAGGCTGTAGAAAAACATTACGGGGTGAATGTAAAAGATGTCAATACCTTGATCAATCCTTCCAAGAAGAAATCAAGATCTACAAAAAGAAAAGTCAGTGTGGGCCTCAAACCAGCTTATAAGAAAGCAGTGGTGACCCTTACTGAAGGTGATAGTATAAATATATATGGTGAAATCTAATTAAATAGAGAGCAATGCCAGTAAGAAAATTTAAACCGGTCACGCCCGGTACACGATTTAGGATCGCAAATACTTTTTCAGAGATCACAAAAGATACTCCGGAAAAAAGTTTGATTACAGCGTTTCATGATGTAGCCGGAAGAAACAATCAAGGTCGTATGACCATGCGATATCGTGGCGGTGGACACAAAAGACAATACCGTATCATTGACTTCAAAAGAGACAAGGATGGTATAGCTGCAGTAGTGCATTCCATTGAATACGATCCTAATCGTACTGCTTATATAGCTTTGTTACATTATGCCGATGGTGAGAAAAGATATATGATCGCACCAAATGGTTTAAAAGTCGGCCAGAAAGTATTCTCTGGAAAAGATGCTTTACCTGAAATAGGTAATACCTTGTACTTAAGAGATGTCCCTCTCGGTACTAGTATTCATGCTATAGAATTACACCCACATCAAGGGGCTGCTTTAGCTAGAAGCGCAGGTACTTATGCCGTGCTTACAGGCAAAGAAGAACGATATGCTGTCATCAAAATGCCTTCTGGCGAAGTACGACGGATATTGTTACAGTGTAGAGCGACGATAGGTACCACTTCCAATCCAGATCATGGTTTACAAATTTTAGGTAAAGCTGGTCGCAGTAGATGGAGAGGTATACGACCTCGAAATAGAGGTGTAGCTATGAATCCTGTCGATCACCCGATGGGTGGAGGCGAAGGCCGAGCTTCTGGAGGTCATCCTCGATCACGTACTTCGGTCAAAGCAAAAGGTGCAAAGACCCGAAATACAAATAAACAATCTCAAAAGCAGATTATTTCTCATCGTAATGCTAAAAAAAATAATAGCTAAAAACTAGATTCCCAATGGCTAGATCAATAAAAAAAGGACCTTATGTGTTTCACAAATTACTTCATAAAGTAATGGTGAATAAACAGGCAAGTAAGAAAACTGTGATCAAAACCTGGTCTCGAGCTTCTATGATCGTACCGGATATGGTCGGCGAAACCATCGCTGTACATAATGGCAAAACTTTTATTCCTGTCTATGTTACAGAAAATATGGTAGGCCACAAGTTAGGCGAATTCTCTCCTACCCGTACGTTCAGAGGACATTCAGGCAATAGAAAGGATGAAGGTAAAAAATGATGAATCTAATTAATACGACCTACAAAATTTAAGATAACATGGAAGCAATATCTCATTTGAGAAATGGACACGGATCAGCTCGCAAAATCAGGCTGGTCGTCGACAATATCCGAGGCAAAAAAGTAGTAGATGCTTTGAATATTCTCAAGTTCACCAAAAAAGATTCAGCATACTGGGTGGAAAAAGCACTTATCTCTGCGGTGGCCAACTGGGAAGTGAAAAGTGAACAATCTGGCAATACCGATGCATTCGGACTCATGGTGACCAAAGCCTTTGTCGGTGGTGGACCTGTATTGAAAAGATTCCAACCTGCTCCGCACGGTAGAGCCCATAGAATAAGAAAAAGATCCAATCACCTCACTTTGGTAGTTTCTAATTCTGTTCCATTGCCCGCAGAAGCTCAACCAGTAGAAGAAGAATCAAAAAATTAATCAATTTAACCATTACAAATAATATTGCATGGGTCAGAAAGCAAATCCAATAGGTAATCGACTAGGAATCATCCGAGGATGGGATTCTAATTGGTTCGGTGGAAAATCTATGGCTAAAAAAGTCGTAGAAGATGAACAAATCAGAAAGTATCTATTTGCCCGAATAGAGAAAGGGGGAATAGCCAAGATCGTGATTGAGAGAACATTGAAGCGAATCACCTTGACTATTCATACTTCTAGACCTGGTATCATCATCGGTAAAGGAGGAACTGAAGTAGATAAAATCCGCGAAGAGCTGAAACAATTAGCTGGCAGTGATGTCCAGATTAATATCATGGAGATCAGAAAACCTGAGTTGGAAGCAACGATCGTAGGAGAATCCATTGCAAAACAAATTGAATCAAGAATAAACTATAGAAGAGCTATCAAATCGAGTATCCAATCCACGATGAGAGCTGGTGCCGAAGGCATCAAAGTACGGATTTCTGGCCGCTTGAATGGTGCTGAGATGTCTCGATCTGAAGAATTCAAAGAAGGGCGCACCCCACTTCATACTTTCAGAGCAGATATTGACTATGCTTTGGCAGAAGCTCAGACGGTGTACGGTAAGATTGGTATTAAAACTTGGATTTGCAAAGGCGAAGTTTTGACCAAACGTGATCTATCGCCAAATATCGGAGTCATTAAAAAAGACAATGTAGGTGGCGGTGGCAATGATCGACGCGATGATCGTCGCGGAGGTGGTCGTAGACCAGGTGGTAATAATCGTGGTGGAGATGGTCGCCCAAGAGGTGATCGAGGGGGTGATCGCGGAGGCGATAGAGGAGGAAGAGGAAGACGAAATAACCCAGAGTGATTGATAAAAACAATGTACCTTTGCCAAACTTTTTTCAAAAATAAGTCATGTTACAGCCAAAAAGACAGAAATATCGCAAGCAACAGAAGGGAAGGAATACTGGTATTGCTACTAAAGGAAGTACCCTTGCCTTTGGCTCTTATGGCCTGAAATCCTTAGAGTTAGGAAGGATTACCAATCGGCAATTAGAGGCTGCACGGATAGCTATGACGCGGGAGACCAAACGTGAAGGACAAGTATGGATTAGGATATTTCCAGATAAACCTATCACACAGAAACCAGCAGAGGTCCGTATGGGAAAAGGAAAAGGTGCAGTTGAATATTATGTAGCCTTAGTCCAACCAGGTAGACTTTTATTTGAAATGGATGGTATGAGTACCGAAGCCGCAACAAAAGCATTGCTCTTAGCTGCTCAAAAACTACCAGTTAAAACAAAAATTGTCATCAGACACGATCTATAAAATATATTAGACATGGCATCGAAGAAGAATCAAGAATTTAAAGTATTATCAGAGACCGATATAAAAAATACTTTGATCGAAACAAAGGCTGATTTGCAAAAAGCCAAATTTACCCATGCAGTAAAAGGCTTGGATAATCCTATTCAGTTAAGAGCTATGCGTAAAAAAATTGCTCGCTTAAATACAGAAGCTAGAGCAAGACAAGTCAGAGTGATGACTGCGGAAGACCTTGCCAAACGAACTAAGATCAGAGCAAGAAGAAAAAAATAATATTTGAATCAATAACGGATAAAAGAATCGATTTAATTATCAATCTATATGGAGCAGAATTTAGAAACCACCGAGATCAAACGAGCGAATAGGAAGACTCGAGTTGGTGTCGTGACTAGTAATAAAATGCAGAAATCTATTACGATTTCTATAGACCGTAAAGTTAAGCACCCGAAGTATGGAAAATTCCTCCATAAGACCACCAAGTATATGGCTCATGATGAGAAGAATGAGTGCAACGTAGGTGACTTAGTCAAGATCATGGAAACCAGACCATTGAGTAAAAATAAAAACTGGAGATTAGTGGAAATTATCGAAAGGGCCAAATAAGCTAAATAATTTTAATTCAATTTCTAAAAGGGTAGGCATATAATGATACAGACAGAATCAAAATTGAATGTTGCAGATAATAGCGGTGCTAAAATCGTGCAGTGTATTAGAGTGTTGGGAAGTACGCGACGCAGATATGCCGGTGTCGGCGATGTCATCGTAGTTACGGTAAAGGACGCTACACCCAATGGAGGTATCAAAAAAGGTACTGTTTCCAAAGCCGTCATTGTAAGAACCAGTCATCCTATTCACCGTAAAGACGGATCCTATATCCGTTTTGATGATAATGCAGTGGTGTTACTTTCAGCTTCAGATGAACCAAGGGGTACCCGCATCTTTGGCCCTGTCGCCAGAGAATTAAGAGATAGAAATTATATGAGAATCGTGTCATTGGCACCTGAAGTTCTATAAATCCACATCAAATACTATTTGAAATCATATTCCAATGATAACTAAAGATAAAAATACGATCAAACGATTCACCGCTAAATTGAATATCAAAAAGGGGGATCAGGTAATCGTAATCTCAGGGGACGAGAAAGGGAAGAAAGGTGAAGTGCAAAAAGTGATCAAAGAATCTTTGAAAGCCGTGGTCACCGACATCAACCTCGTCAAAAGACATACGAAACCCACCAATAATAATCCTGGAGGTATCAAAGAAATACCCGCTGCAATATTACTTTCTAAATTGAAGTTGGTAGATCCTAAAACGGGTGAAGCCACTCGAGTGGGGAGAAGGATCGAAGGTGGTAAATCTGTGCGATATTCAAAAAAATCTGGCCAAACGATTAAGTGATCTTTAATATGAAATATAAACCAAGATTAAAAAATTATTATACCGAGACGGTTGTCCCAAAGTTGACGGAGCAGTTCCAGTATAAAACCGTGATGCAAGTACCTAAGGTGCTTAAAGTATGTATCAATCAAGGCGTAGGCGAAGCTACTCAAGACAGAAAGACTGTGGATATAGCGGTGGCTGAAATCACCTCTATAGCAGGGCAAAAGGCGGTACCTACTAAATCTAAAAAAGCAATCTCCAATTTTAAATTGAGAGAAAATATGTCGATCGGTGCAAGAGTGACCTTACGTGGCGAAAGGATGTACGAATTCCTGGATAGGCTCATCGCAGTAGCGCTCCCTCGGGTCCGTGACTTTAGAGGCATCAATGACAAAAGCTTTGATGGCAGAGGAAATTATACTATGGGGGTCACAGAACAAATCATATTTCCTGAGATCGACCTGGACAAAATCAGTAAGATATCCGGTATGGACATTTCTATCATCACATCCGCCAAAACGGATATAGAGGCTCACGCCTTGTTATCTGGACTAGGCTTTCCTTTTAAAAATAAAAATAATTAATCATCTGATATACCATGGCTAAGAAATCAGTAATAGCAAGGCAGAAAAAGCGAGAAGTAATGGTCGCTAAATACGCAGAGATACGAGCTAAATTAAAAGCTGCTGGCGACTACGAAGGCTTGGATAAATTACCTAAAAATGCCTCGCCGGTACGCCTCAAAAATAGATGTCAGATCAGTGGCCGGCCACGAGGTTATATCAGAAGGTTTGGTATTTCGAGAGTCGCTTTGAGAGATATGGCACTTAATGGGAAAATCCCAGGAGTAACAAAAGCAAGTTGGTAATATTTAATTTGAAAGAGATCTAATCAATAGTAAACTATGGCAGTTACAGATACAATAGGAGATTATCTGACCCGTATAAGAAATGCGCAGTCAGCTGGTCACAGAATGGTAGAGATCCCATCCTCTAATCTGAAAAAAAGAATGACGGAAATCCTATATGACAATGGGTATATCCTGAAATATAAATTCGAACACCGAGAAGGTGAATTCGAGAAGATATTGATTGCATTAAAGTATGATGTCATGACGCGTCAACCCATCATTCAAAAATTACAAAGAGCATCTAGACCGGGTTTGAGAAAATACAGTGCCGCTCAAGACATCCCTAGAGTGGGGTCGGGATTAGGTATTGCAATCGTATCTACGAATAGAGGTATCATGACTGATAAGCAGGCAAAAGCCCAGAATGTCGGTGGAGAAGTATTGTGTTATATATTCTAATTATTTAAAAAAATCAAGCGATTATGTCACGCATAGGAAAGTTGCCGATTACGTTGCCGAAGGGGGTTGAGGTAAAAATAGATAAAAACAGAGTCACGGTTAAAGGACCTAAGGGCTCAATGACTCAAGTGGTAGATCACGATATGAAAGTAAGCCTTGACAATGGTTTATTGATCGTAAGCAGACCCTCGGAGCAGAAAAGGCACAAAGCCTTACATGGCACTACTCGTGCTCTTTTGTCCAACATTGTAAAAGGCGTCAGTGAAGGCTTCAAAAAACAAATGGAAGTAGTAGGGGTAGGTTATAGAGCTACAAACACAGGTAACTTATTGGAGATAGGTGTAGGCCACTCTCACCCGATCATGATGTATGTACCGGATGAAATCAAAGTAGAAACCTTAACTGAAAAAGGTAAACCTCCTGTAATCAATCTTTCTGGTGTTGATAAACAGTTGGTAGGATTGATCGGAGCCAAGCTTAGAAAATTTAGAAAACCTGAACCATATAAAGGAAAAGGTATAAAATATGCTGGTGAGATCCTAAGAAGAAAAGCAGGTAAAGCTGCAGGTAAAGCAAAATAAAATTATTTATTCGATAATTTATTTCAGAGATGAAAGCGACAACAAGTAAACAGAAAATCCAATACCGAATCCGAAAAAAGGTTTCAGGTGTTGCAGATCGACCGAGATTAGCGGTTTATAGAAGTAATAAGTCTATCTATTGCCAATTGATTGATGATGCTAAGGGCGTTACCCTGGCTTCTGCGTCTTCACATGCTGAGGGAGTGGATAAAACAGTAAATAAAACTATCCAAGCTAAATCTGTAGGCGCCATCATTGCTACCCAAGCTAAGGCTCTCAATATTGAAAATGTTGTTTTTGATCGTGGAGGTAATTTATATCATGGTAGAATCAAGTCATTGGCCGATGGAGCTCGTGAAGGAGGATTAAAATTTTAATATCAGAAATTTATTATAGTAAATTATGGCAAAAAGAGTCGTTAAAAGGGTTAAACCTGCAGAAGCCGAACTAAAGGAAAAAATGGTTGCCCTCAATCGCGTAGCGAAAGTAACTAAAGGGGGTCGTACTTTTAGTTTTGCTGCGATTGTAGTCGTTGGAGATGGCAATGGCGTTGTAGGACATGGCCTGGGCAAAGCGCGTGATGTACAAGAGGCGATTGCTAAAGCTGTTGACGATGCAAAGAAGAATCTAATTCGAGTAAATATTCATAAAGGAACTATTCCTCATATCCAAAATGGAAAGTATGGAGCTGGTAAAGTGATGATCAAACCGGCATCTGAAGGAACCGGAGTTATCGCCGGTGGAGCGATGCGTGCAGTACTTGATATGGCAGGTGTCCATAATGTATTGGGCAAATCACTGGGTTCTTCCAACCCACACAACGTAATAAAAGCGACTTTAGACGCCTTATCGAAGATGCGATCTCCGCAAGAGATTGCAGCTCAGCGTAAAGTAAATTTAAGTAAAGTGTTTAACGGTTAATTATTATAGCTCTATGGCAAAAGTCAAAATTACACAGGTAAAAAGCGTGATCGAAAAATCGGAACGCCAAAAACTCACGATTAAAGCATTAGGCTTGAAAGGAGTACGCGATAGTATTGTACAGGAGCTTACTCCTCAGATAGATGGTATGTTGAAAAAAGTCCATCATCTTGTCAAAGTAGAGCAGGTTTAATTTTTATTCAAAAAGAAGATCATCATGGAATTAAGTAATTTAAAACCAGCAAGCGGGGCCACTAGAAATAATTTTAGAAGAGGCAGAGGCGGTGCTACAGGTTCCGGTGGGACTGCTGGACGAGGTCATAAAGGCCATAAAGCCAGATCAGGTCACAAAGCCAAGCGAAATTTTGAAGGTGGTCAAATGCCATTGCAAATGCGATTGCCTAAAATCGGATTTAGAAATCCTGCTCGCCAGGAATTTGAAGTTTTAAACTTGGACCAATTACAAAACTATGCTTCTAAAGCAGGTATTCATCAGATTGATATCATCTGGCTTACAAAAGAAGGTATCATCAATCCTGGTCAAAAAATTAAAATACTGGGAAGAGGCGAACTTATTGGATCTATTCAAGTAACGGCACATGCCTGCTCAGCTTCTGCAAAAAAAATGATTGAAGAAAAAGGTGGGACGATCACGCTTATTTAATTCCGCGATATTATGAAGAGTTTAATACAAACCTTAAAGAATATTTGGAAAATTGAAGAATTACGTAAACGTATAACCTTTACACTCATCGTATTGGCTATTTTCCGTTTTGGTTCTTATATTGTAATGCCTGGAGTAGTAGCTAGCCAGTTAAAAGCTGCTACGGATAACAGAGGAGCCAATGATTTATTAAATCTAGTGAATATATATACTGGGGGGGCTTTTAATAATGCATCCATTTTTGCATTGGGAATCATGCCTTATATCACTTCATCGATTATAGTGCAATTATTAGGTTTTGCGCTTCCATACTTCCAAAGATTGCAACAGCATGAAGGAGAGTCAGGTCGTAAAAAACTCAATCAGATCACTCGTATCCTCACGGTAGTAATTACCTTATTGCAAGGGGGTACTTATTTAGCTTATCTCAATGCATCCAATGCGATAGATCCTAATGTTCCTAAAAGTGTTTTCTATTTTGTAAACTCTATATTATTAGCATCCGGTACGGTCATAGCCATGTGGTTAGGCGAGCGGATCACAGATAAAGGTATTGGCAATGGTGTTTCATTATTGATTATGATCGGTATCATCGCGCGATTACCTCAAGCTTTAATTTTTGAGGTACAATCCAGATTTAGTACTGGTGGTACATTCATGTTGATCCTTGAACTTGCTGCTTTGATCATGATCGTGTTAGGAGCAATTCTTTTAGTACAAGGAGTGAGAAAGATTCCAATCCAGTTTGCCAAAAGAATGGTAGGTCGAACCGGCCTCCCTGTAAGCGGCAATAGAGATTACTTGCCTATAAAACTTAACTCCGCCGGTGTAATGCCTATTATCTTTGCTCAGGCCATTATGTTCTTACCTGGATTTGCTCTACAGTCCATTGCTGGCAATGCTGCCTCATCGACTGGATTCATTCGAGCTTTAAATGATTTTACTTCGGTGCCCTATAACGTGATCTATTTGATTTTAGTTGTATTATTCACGTATGTGTATGTAGCCTTGATCATTAATAGTACTCAATATTCAGAATATTTAAAGCGTCAAAATGCCTTCATTCCTGGCGTAAAGCCTGGAACTCCTACGGCAGAATTTATAGATACCATCACCTCCAAAATTACTTTACCTGGTGCCATCATGTTAGGCATATTGGCTATCACGCCAGGTTTAGCTAGGGCATTTGGAATTAACAATGCTTTTGCCGCCTTTTTTGGAGGGTCCACCATATTGATTATGGTTGGAGTAGCGCTGGATACTTTACAACAAATTGAAAGTTACCTCCTGATGAGAAAATATGATGGTCTGGTAAAATCTGGTAACATCAAAGGACGCACGAGTAGTGGTATGGCTCCTATAGGTGCAGGCCAATAATATCGCTCTTCAAATAGTTTAATTTTTTATGGCTAAGGGGAAGGTTCATATTCGTACGCAAGAAGAAATAGACCTTATCCGACAAAGCTGTATTTTAGCCTGCGAAGCTATTGCCGAAGTAATCAAATTTATTAAACCTGGCTATACTGGTGTTCAGGCCGATAAGATAGCTGAAGAATACATACGTGCTAAGGGTGGCTTACCTTCATTTAAAGGCTACGGAAACCCCCCATTTCCTACTGCACTTTGCATATCACTTAATGAGGCAGTAGTGCATGGCATTCCTACCAATAAACCGTTCAAATCCGGAGATGTGATTTCATTAGATTGTGGAGGTTATCTCGGTGGATATCATGGTGATGTTGCTTATACCGTAGTGGTAGGTGAGCCTGGCCCTGGGGTTATGGAGCTTTGTATAGCCACAAAAAACTCACTTTACCTGGCAATAGACCAAGCCAAACAAGGTAATAGAATGGGTGATATCGGTCATGCTGTTCAATATTATATTGAAAAAGAAAAAAAAATGGGTGTAGTGAGGGAGTTGGTTGGTCACGGGATAGGGAAAGAACTGCACGAACCGCCAGATGTCAGTAATTATGGAAAAAGGGGAAATGGAATGGTACTGCAAGAAGGAATGATTCTAGCCATAGAGCCAATGGTCAACATTGGAACTAGACAAGTCAAAACCTTATCGGATCGCTGGACCATCGTTTCTAAAGACGGTAGACCCAGTGCCCATTACGAACATACCGTGGCTGTACGGAAACAGAAAGCTGAAATCCTTACAGATCACGGTGTTATAGAAGAATCTATTAAAAATAATAAAGAATTAAGCGAAATTTCATTAAAAATTTAGATATTTGCAGTCCGAAAATTTAAGGAATGCCTAAGGAGGACTTGATCAAGCAGGATGGAATCATAGAAGAAGCATTATCAAATGCTATGTTCAGGGTCCATCTTGAGAATGATCACGTGATTTTGGCTACTATTTCTGGTAAGATGCGCATGCATTATATTCGTTTATTACCTGGCGATAAAGTAGCTGTAGAAATGTCTCCTTATGATCTTTCGAGAGGCCGGATCATTTATAGATATAAGTAAAATCTTCCACGAGTATGAAAGTCAGAACTTCAATTAAAAAACGATCTGCGGATTGTAAGATTGTTCGTCGTAAAGGCAAACTTTATGTGATCAACAAGAAGAATCCAAAATTCAAACAAAGACAAGGATAAAATAAACGATTGATATGGCACGTATATCCGGTATAGATCTTCCAAAAAACAAAAAAGGCTACATAGGCCTTACTTATATTTTCGGTATAGGAACTTCATCCTCGATGGCCATTCTGGCTAGCGCGGGTATTGACCCTGAATTAAAAATCAATGAATGGACGGATGAACATGTTCACAAGATTACCAAAATAATCCAGGAAGATTATAAGGTGGAAGGTATGCTCCGCTCTGAAGTGCAGATGAACATTAAGCGGTTGATGGACATTGGTTGTTATAGAGGTATCCGGCATAGAAGAGGTCTTCCGGTAAGAGGTCAAAACACGCAGACCAATGCAAGAACCCGTAAAGGAAAACGTAAGACTGTAGCAAACAAGAAAAAAGTAACTAAATAATAGCTAACACAGATTATCATGTCACAGGTAAAAAAAGCAAAGAAAAGAAAAGTAGCTGTTGAATCTGAAGGTATAGCTTATATCCTCGCAAGTTTCAATAATGTAATAGTAACGATTACCAATAAACAAGGACAGGTAGTGGCTTGGTCATCTTCTGGCCGTGAGGGATTCAAGGGATCTAAAAAAAATACACCCTTTGCAGCACAAAAAACAGCTTCTCATGCTGCCACCTTAGCCCATGAAGCTGGGGTCCGATCTGCAGATGTTTTCGTCAAAGGTCCGGGGAATGGTCGTGAAGCAGCTATCCGAGGCATCAATGATGTAGGTATAAAAGTAGTTACGATTACCGATACAACCCCAATACCACACAATGGATGTAGACCCCCTAAAAAGCGAAGAGTATAATTCTATCAATCTAATATTTTATTCCTAAGAGATTTTAATTCATTATGGCAAGATATACAGGTCCAGTAACCAAGATAGCAAGAACCTTTGGTGAGCCTATATTTGGGCACGACAAAGCGTTTGAAAAGAAAAAATACCCGCCAGGACAACACGGTCCTTCACGAAAGAAAAAGCAAAAATCTGACTACGCGGTTCAATTAAAAGAGAAACAGAAAGCCAAGCACACCTATGGTTTGTTGGAGCGTCAATTTAGAAAAACTTTCGAATTAGCTACTCGAAAACATGGTGTCACAGGTACTGTTTTGCTCCAATTGCTGGAGTCAAGACTAGATAATACGGTGTACAGACTCGGCATTGCGCCGACGCGTAGAGCAGCAAGACAATTAGTATCACATAAACATATTGCCTTGGACGGTAAAATAGTAAATATACCATCTGCTTTATTAAAACCAGGCAGTGTAGTATCCGTGAGAGGAAAATCAAGCAATCTGGATCACATTCAAAACCAGGTTAAAGCTAAATCAGATATCCGTAAATCCCCTTGGCTAGAATGGAATTCTGCACGTTTAGAAGGTAAGTTTTTGATTTATCCTGAGCGAGACATGATTCCTGAAAAAATCAATGAACAGTTGATCGTCGAATTATATTCCAAATAGTGATCGAAGGATCAAGGAATGGTGGATTTTCATTTTTTTCAAATTAAGAATTAAGTCGTAATTATGAGCATATTAAATTTCCAAAAACCTGAAAAAATCATTCTTCAAAAAGCTAATGATTTCGAAGGTGTGTTTGAGTTCAAACCGCTCGAGCCAGGATTTGGTCAGACTATAGGTAATTCATTGAGAAGAATATTACTTTCTTCCCTGGATGGCCATGCGATATCCGGTGTGCGGATTGCAGGCGTGGATCATGAGTTTTCTACGATCAAAGGTGTTGTAGAAGATATAGTAGACATTATATTAAATCTTAAACAAGTTCGTCTTAAGAAAGTCAATAATGTTGAAGATAGCGCCGAAGAAACTATATATCTTACGATCAACAGAAAAGAAGAATTTAGAGCTGGTGATATCGAAAAATTCACCAATGTTTATAAAGTGATGAATCCTGATCTACTGATCTGTCGGATGGAACCCTTTGTAAATCTCGAGATTGAACTAAAGATTACCAAAGGAAGAGGTTACGTGCCAGCTGATGATGTCTACCCAAAAGACGCCCCTATCGGTTTGATACCTTTAGATGCAATCTACACACCTATACGCAATGTAGCTTATTCTATATCCAATACACGGGTAGGTCAGCGTACCGATTATGAAAAATTAACCATCGAATTAAAAACAGATGGGACAATACATCCTGAAGAAGCCATCAAGGAAGCTTCTAGGATCATGATCCAACATTTGATGTTGATCACCGATGAAAACATCACATTTAATGATTCTGCACGTAAAGAAGATGCCATAGTAGATGAGCATATCTTACACATGCGCAAATTGTTGAAAACTTCATTAGAAGACTTGGATCTCTCTGTCAGAGCATACAATTGTTTGAAAGCTGCCAAAATCAACTCATTGGGTGAAATGGTTAAGTATGACACTCATGAGTTATTAAAATTCAGAAACTTTGGTAAAAAATCTTTGGTTGAAATTGAAGAATTATTAGCGACTAAAGGATTGAGTTTCGGAATGGAGCTTTCTAAGTTTAAATTAGAAGAAGATTAATACAAATCATTTTTATTAAACAATTGCCAATTAGTGTTTGTAGCAACATCAAGCTTTGCTCCACTGTGGCGAAGATAAAATTCATTCATCATGAGACATGGTAACAAAATCAATCACCTTGGCCGGAAGATAGGTCATCGTGCAGCTTTGCTTAAGAATCTAGCTTCGTCGCTGATCGAGCATAAAAGGATCAATACTACTTTGGCCAAAGCCAGAGAACTTAGAAAATATATTGAACCCCTTATTACTAAATCAAAAGATAATACAACACACTCAAGAAGGGTAGTGTTTAGTTACCTTCAGAATAAAGAGGCCTTGAAGGAGTTGTTTAGCGTCATAGCACCCAAAATTGCAGCCAGGCCTGGAGGTTACTTAAGGGTGATCAAAACCGGCTGGAGAAGTGGAGATGCTGCGGAGATGGCTATGATTGAATTTGTGGATTTTAATGAAGTATACGGAGTAGGTACTAAACCTCCAGTTGCATCTGAAACTGAAAAGAAAAAGAAAACTCGTAGATCTACTGGCAAAAAATCAAAAACTGACGATGCAGCTGCACCTGCAGGCTCAGAGACTGCCGCTGAATAAGTTTTTTCAAATTAATACCGATAATAGGGGAGGTCAATTTTTGGCTTCCCTTTTTTTTGAATTGGACTGGACAATAAACGATCAATTTTGTCGAATTTTAGCTAAATCTAGGCAAGTGTACCTGCTTTAATATTTTATATTTGTAACCAAATTATTCACACCAGTCGCATATGTCAGATCTTTATTCCAAAGCTAACCTTGCTATCTTATTGTTAGAAGATGGGACTGTATTCCAAGGAGAAGCCATTGGGTATAAAGGAACCACTGCTGGAGAATTATGTTTTAATACCGGAATGACTGGTTATCAAGAGGTTTTCACTGATCCTTCATATTTTGGCCAATTGCTCATAGCCACCAATGTGCACATTGGTAATTATGGTACGAAAGCCACAGAAACAGAATCCTCCTCTATAAAAATATCCGGTCTGATATGTAAAAATTTTACAAACGAATACTCGAGATCTAAAGCAGACCTTTCTATTCAAGATTACTTTATAAAAGAAAAATTAGTAGGTATACAACGTATAGATACCCGAGAATTAGTAAGACATATTAGAAGCAAAGGCGCTATGAATGCCATCATTTCTTCTGAGCTATTTGATCTTAATATCCTACTGGAAAAACTAAAGGAAACTCCAAATATGAGTGGACTCGAATTGGCAAGTAAGGTATCTACCTCCGAAGAATATTTCTTGGGTGAAGCTACTGCAAAGTACAAAATCGCTGTGATGGACTTTGGTACTAAACGCAATATTCTCAATCACTTAGTAGCCAGAGATTGTTATTTACATATTTTCCCTGCAGAGACTCCTGCACATAAAGTGATGGAGTGGGGTGCAGACGGATATTTTCTATCCAATGGCCCTGGGGATCCAGCTTCTATGCATTATGCGATAGAAACATCTAAAGCATTATTAAAAACTAAAAAACCATTGTTTGGAATCTGCCTTGGCCATCAGATCCTCGCGTTGTCCCTCGGAATCCCTACTTATAAAATGCATCATGGCCATCGAGGGATCAACCATCCGGTTAAAAACATAAAGACTGGTAAATGTGAAATAACATCGCAAAATCATGGATTTTGTGTGGATCCTGAAGTGCTCAAAAAGAAAAATGACTTTATAGAAATTACACATGTAAATCTCAATGATGACACTATTGAAGGCATTCGGGTAAAAAATCAACCAGCATACTCTGTACAATATCACCCGGAAGCATCTCCTGGACCACACGATGGTCATTATCTATTTGATCAATTTTTGGAAGAATTAAATCAATATAAAAAAGCTTAAACCTATTATGAGTGTTATCGTTGATATTCGCTCACGAGAGATCTTAGACTCTCGTGGCAATCCTACTGTCGAGGTAGAACTAGAAACAGAAAAAGGTATCATAGGAAGAGCCGCTGTGCCTTCCGGTGCCTCCACTGGAAAACATGAAGCAATGGAGCTCAGAGATGGTAACAAAGAGCGGTAAATGGGTAAAGGCGTATTAAA
>JAYSTG010000085.1:0-2142 GCA_043719965.1 Saprospiraceae bacterium
AATGTCAAACTATCGAGATGATGATTGTCCACGACCAGCAACCACTTGGAATGGATGGCATCAGTCTTGGATATTTTAAATTTATGCCATATCGTCGCTTTGAGATTGCCAAAACTGAAACTGTTTGTCGAGTTTCTGATAAATCGGTGATCTTGGCGCCCGGACAGGACTTCTGCAGGTAAAAGCTCAGACTTGACATCTTTTAAGTAATAAATTTTGCTACTGATGTTCAACTCTTTGACGGAATCCGTAAGGCGAATCACTTCCTCACTTCCGATGCACCAAAATGACGAGATGATCCAAAGACAAATTAGTACATACCGAATACTAATACGTTTTAATTTTTTAAAGTTTTTCAACTCAACCGATCTGTTCATCTTTTCGATATAATCATGGATAATGAAAAAACTTCAAAGTCCCATTTTTCGAACAAAATAACCATGAAACATGCCAATCGGATCAAGCTGTTGTCGCACGGCACTCCATACCTTGGACATAGGATAATGCAACGCAATCAAATCATGCCGGGTATATAAGTGATAGTTTACTTTCCCCCAATGTATGATGCCTTTCAATTCATTCAATCCAAATACCTGATTGTGATCCAGGACTTGCTCCGCTCCATGCACCCCGTCGAGTGTCGGCAAATCCACATACATTTTGGGTCCGGTGTGGCATTGGGATAGATAAGCCTTGGATTGAGGCACGAATCGCACTGGAATATGTGAACTGAGATAAAGTCCATATTGATCTCTTAATTCAGCAAAATGTACGCCCAGTTTGTCAATGATGGAGACCAGATTGTTATAATCAAGATCAAATGCAAATTCTGAACTAATGCCTTCTCGTCGAATACTCAATCCCGACTGATACAAGATCCTGTAGCTGCGGCTTACGAAATTTCTGTCTTTACTTCCATTTATAGCCATATTGATAGATCCCGGTATTCTACTCAAATTGGCATTTAACCGCTGGATCAATATCCACATGGAGATACCCAAATTGCCCAGGAACGTAAAAAAAATATTACGCGCCTCGCTGAATGGCACATGCTTTCGATCATGTACTTTTTGTAAAGCAAGAGAGCATAATCGTACTTGCTGGCCGTTTTTTTTGTCAATGGTATAATATGGATTTACGCGAAACGAAACAAAATCATAGTCTTGATCAACCCATTGTTTAAATCGTCCATCTAAAATAGCTGGCTTAAGCTCGGTGTCCCAGTTGAGCACTTTACGTGTCTCTTCAAGCCAATATTTATCATTCACTTCCAGTACGAATTCATAAATAAACCCCATAGCTCCGAGGCTCAAAACAGCACTATAAAATATGTCATCATCTTGTACCAATTTGATGCCGGCATCGTGATCATAGGAGGCAGGATCAGTTATGCCCTGTTGAGGCTCAATTTGCCAGGTTTCGCCATTTGATAAGATAAGTAGAATGGCCCGGACTTGATCTTGCATGGCCGGACGGTAGATGCCCGATCCGTGAGTGCCTGTCGAAATAGCACCTGAGATGGTCTGCCAATCAAAGGCACCCATATTGTCTAGGGCATAGCCCATGTTGTAGAGTTTTTTATTGAGGCTTTTAATACGGATACCGGATTGTACTTTGACTAGATGTCGGCCAGTCCTGATGGCATCACTTTTTAAAGATTTTGTATAATTGGAGCAATCCGTTAATGCAAAAGGTTGAATCAAATAATAATCCTCTTTGGCTGCCTCAGAAAAAGAATGCCCTGCTCCTACAGGTCTGATGGTTATCCCTTTTTTCCTGGCATCAGCTATAATATTAAGTACATCTTCTTTGTTTTGTGGGGAAAAGATTCTCAAAGGAATCGATCGCACATTACCAGTAGCATTAGACCACTTGGGATAGTCTTTTGAGATGCTATCCAGGCGATTCATTTTGGAGTCATTAGACATAGAGTTGGTTTGGATTATGAGGCTATTGGGTATCTAATTCTTGTTATAATTAAAGACCAAGCTAATAAAATTGCGATAATTATCAAAGCTTTTATTGAATAAATATAATCACTCAAAAAACTCGTAAACCAAATAATAGTTCATAATTTAGCATCAATCTATGGTCTACACTACTTTTAACAAGAATGTTCTTGATTTCTACCTAAATAGGGCA
>JAYSTG010000086.1:0-2141 GCA_043719965.1 Saprospiraceae bacterium
AATGCTTTTGCAAGTTCAATGCCTATAGCACCACCTGCTCCTAAAATGGTCTGTTTCATTGTCTGTCTTTATTGATTTATATTCTTGTTGGGATTATGAGGCGGTGGGCCTTTGAAAACGGTTGTCGTTTTGCATTTATCCAACCCTTAAAATCTTTTCCATTTTTTTCCCTTTCGCCAATTCGTCTACCAACTTGTCTAAATACCTTGTTTGTTTTGTCAATTGATTTTCAATTTCTTCTATTCGATAGCCACAGATGGTTCCTGTTATAAGGTGAGCTTTGGGGTTTAATTTGGCTTTCTTAAAGAATGTCTCAAAAGTTGCCTTTTCAGCAATCAGCTCTTGGAGTTTTTTGTCATCAAAACCAGTCAGCCACTCTATGACTTGATGCAATTCCTCTTTTGTCCTGCCTTTGCTCTCAATTTTGGTGATATAGTGCGGATAAACTGAAGAAAATGTCATTTTGGCAATTCGGGCATTATGTTCAGGTGTTACTTTCATTCTATTTTATTATTAGCTTTGAACTTTTTAATCTTCGTCAACTCTAAATGAACGACATGCTTTAGAAATGCAATATTTACTCCCTCTATCTGTTGAAATAAAATTTGTAATTCCTATTTTTCAGTAAGACATTTTATCATCTGGTCACTTATTTTTCTATTCGCATGATTGACAAAATTTATTGTTTCAAAGATAAGGAAAAATATAAGTTAAATGTCCGTAACTTTCAAGATCGAACTTCACTTTTTATTTCTTTTGTCCAACGATCAGAACGCCAATTTTATTGAACCCAATTACTTTGTCCATAGTCACGGTCCAAAGTTGAAAGTCGTCCGTCCCAAGCAGCGGCTTAATTTTGTTAATTACTTCTTCCTTTCTAACTTGTTCGGAAGTTCTCCGCCCGTGGATTAATAATAGCTCATTGTTCTTGAGGTGGTCTTCAATCAATTGCTCCAAAAGGTCAAATTTGATTTCATTTTTTGTTCCAAAATGTATCCAATCCTTGTCCCACATTAGCAATTGTGCTAAGTGTCTTGTCGCGTTATACATTTCTCTTGACTCCATTGACTACATTATCTTTAAAATGCCGATAAAATTTTGCACTGGCGATGGGCGACAGTTAGGAAATTATTGTTGTACTACGTTTATTGCTTTATTAATTCAAGTTTGTTTTTTAATGCAAGCTCACATAAAAATTCAGGCGAAAAATCAGCCCCGTTTGGCCAACCAATTGTCCAAGTATCTAAACTGAAATTCTTGAAGTAATTAATATTCTTAAGCTCTAGAAAAACTGGTCCATAAATTTCCTTCTCTAGGTCTACATTTCCACTAGTACCATCTGAAAATTTTAAACTAATTTTAAATCCTTCAATGTGTTTTGCATCCACGACTCTAATGATATTCATATTTCTTGATTTAATGGTTCTATTTTGTTTATCGCCATCCTCTTTAGTGCAAGTTCCCAATTATGTATGAGTTCATAAATCTGAAATATGACCTCCAACGCATCTATTATTCTATTTTAATCCCAAAGCCACCAACTCCCCAGGATGATCTTTACCCCCTATTGCTAATACGATATATTGTTTACCATTCACAGAGTAAGTCATCGGTACGCCGGTCTGACTTGCTGGCAATTCAAACTCTGAAACAATTTGACCTGTCAACTTATCATGTGATCTGAATTTATTACCGCCGCCGCCAACAGCTCCATACAAACCAGATCCTTCTCCTGCAAACAATAAGGATTTAGTCACTAATAGTCCTACGCGATCGGGCGTGCCGGTTCTGGGCAATGTTATATTTTTTAAAGCAGGATGATTTTTTACCCAATCCGGGGTGTCGCCATTGGCCATCATCCATACATGGTCGCCGGTGTTCAGATTGATGGCTGTGATTCTGCCCCATGGCGGTTTGACTAAGGGCAATCCTTGGGGACCACCTTGTCTAGACCCAAAGCCACCTGTCCACCAGGCTACGTATTTCATATCAGATATCTCTGGCTCCGCAAAAAGGGCCATAGCTTCAATATTGGTCGTGGAAGACACGTATAACATATTTGTGACGGGATCCAGCACGGCACCTTGCCAATTTGCTCCTCCGGTAGCCGACGGTAACATTAATGTGCCCAACACATTCGG
>JAYSTG010000087.1:0-5514 GCA_043719965.1 Saprospiraceae bacterium
TCATGGTGATCACAGTGGTGGTAATGAAAATTTTGCTAAAATGGGGGCCACGATTATAGCTCATAAAAATGTTCGTGCGCGATTATCGGCCGACCAGCGCATTATCAACTTTACCCAACCTCAAAAAGCAGCTCCAGAGGCGGCCTGGCCGGTCATTACATTTGGCGATGATCTCAATGTGCATCTCAATGGCGAAGATGTGATGATTTTTCATGTGAATAATGCCCATACGGATGGCGATGCTCTATATTACTTACCAAAGAGTAATGTTTTGCATACGGGTGATTGTTTTATGAAAGGACGATTTCCTTTTATTGATCGCAACTCTGGTGGATCAGTGGATGGCTGGATAGCCGGAGTGTCGAGGGCTTTGACGATCATAGATGATGAGACCATCATCATACCCGGACATGGTGATCTTGCAAATAAAAAAGATTATCGCGATGCCCGGGACGCTGTCATGGGACTACGGGATATGGTCAAAAAGAAAGTCAAAGAAGGGCTTGATGAAGCCCAGATCAAAGCATTAAATCTGGGCAAGGACTTTGATGGCAGTTTCGGTAGTGGATTCATCAAGAGTGATGGCATGGTGACTACTATTTATAAAGATTTAAAAGGGGAGAAATAGCAAGGACACTCCTGTGCATCCCCAATCTATTATTCATCAATGAGATAAATATCCTATCCTATGGATTTAAAATTTTTGACCCACCTCCCCCATTATGCCGTGCATCCTGAGAGCAAAGCCATGGTCCGCTTCCATGATTGTGATCCAAACAATCACTTGAATCAATCCAAGTATCTTGATTATTTTGTGGATGCTCGAGAGGACCAACTACGGGACACGTATGGATTAGACTTGTATAATTTTGGGCGGGAAAACGGCCACGTGTGGATGGCCACAAAAAATCAAATAGCTTATCTGAGACAGGTCAGCGTGCATGAAGTAGTGACGATTCAAACGCACCTGATTGACTTTGACCATTCCAATGCTACGGTCGAAATGCTCATGTGGGATGAACAAAAAACCAAACCAAAATCGTTGTTGTGGGCTTCTTTTGCTTATGTCAATATTGCACATGGAAAACGAGCATCGCATCAGGAAGAAATCTTAGATTTTTTTGGAAAAATAAAATGGGACGGAACTGCAGGACAGTCGTTTGATCAGCGATTGGGTGCTGTATACGCTTTCGGTAAATAATCATTGGTATTATCAAATATAACTTCAATCATCTTAGCTGCATTTAGATGTGGATCAAATGTATGCGTCATGAGTCGTTGTCTGAGTTCGACATCTACTGGTCCAAATGGTTTTGATGCTACCTGTTGGATTCGATCTTTCCAGGAAGTAGGATCATCTTCAACAAAGTGTAAGACATCTTTCAACTCCTCTACGACTAACATGTTTTTACTGGTGATGATATGCCGGCTTTTCGTCAATGACTCTAACAATTTCATTTTATAACCAGTGGTCTGACTGAATGGCGCTAAGATCATTTGTGCATTTGATACTAACGCATTCATATCCTGGTGAGCAGGAGACACATAGAGTTTTATTTTAGGCTCGGCCTGAATCACTCGAATCAATCTCCGGGATGGTCTATACCCAGCTATCACCAGAGGGAACTCCAGGTCATTGAATACCTTTTTTACCAAAAACATCACAGCATTTTCATTTTCTTGGATCGAAAGATCACCATGGTACAACGCAAATTTCCCCAGGCCTGATGGGCTACGCACTACCGGGTCGATGAATGGAGGTATCCAAAAAGATGCAATGTGTCTATGAGAAAAATAATCATGGTCCGCTCTAGAAATGGCAAAGACTCGATTTGCCTTTTTTAATACGCTAGACTCTAGTTTTTTACAAGCGGATGACTCGAATCGGTAATAAAATTTCTTTAAGACATTCGCTTCTATTCGTGCTAGGTGACCATAATAGTCAGATTCTACATTATGCATGCGCACATATTTTCTCCGACCTCTCAATCTGCTATCGTCAAAGTGGAATGTAGTATGCAATCCCTCAAATAATATTGGGTGATCATCAGCAGCCAAGACATTGACCAAGGCCTCTGATCTCCGGGATTGCACAAAGAATGGAAACTTGAGATTTTGAATTTTCCAGATCGATAGTCTGGGATATTGATAGATGACCTTACAGTAAGCCGACAGTGGATTTGCCAACATAAATTGTTTATAAAACGTGTGTAAGATGATCTCAATACCGGCTTCATGTAACGCTCGTATTCTATGATATATACCCATCACATTGCCACGCCTCGGAGGATATGGAAATTCATGTGAAATAATATGTAAGGTTTTTTTATACAAAATGAGGATTACAATGATAGCATATTTTAGCTTTGTATTTAAAATTCATCTCGAATGAAACGAATAATTTTAGGGCTTCTATGTTTTTGTACATCCTTTGGTGCTATCACGCAGACCAGATATATATCTATGCAGGATGCTGTTTCTAAAGGGGGCATGCTGGCCGGTCGTGGGGGGCCACAAAATGTAAATTGGATCAAAGATGGCAATCAATTTTCTTACATCAAATCTCCTGGCAAGATTAATTCATATAATCCGGCTACCGATGAAGATGAGATTGTATTTGATGTAAGCGACCTAAAAATTCCTGGTACTGATAAGCCTTTTGAATACGATGCTTTCGAATGGACTTCTGATTTCAATTACTTGTTATTCCGATCCAATTTTCGACAAGTTTGGCGCAACAGTGGCAATTCTGATTATTATCTCTACACGTTAAAATCGAAATCCCTACGCCTAGTGGCCAAAGATGCTTACACAGCTCAAGTATCACCGGATGGTAAGTCTGTCGCTTTTGAGCGCAATGGAAATTTATATTCGCTTGATCTGATGTCTCAGAAAGAAAAACAATTGACCAAAGATGGTGGCGCTGCTATCTATAATGGCCGATTTGGATGGGTGTATGAAGAAGAATTTGGTTTAGTCAGAGCTTGGGAGTGGAATCCGGATAGCAAAAGTATAGCCTACTGGCACATCAACGAGACTGCGGTACCTATCTATCAGTACTCCGATCTGAGTGGCCAGCACCCAGAGTATAAAAAGATTCCTTATCCCAGAGTCGGCGACCCAGTCCCAACGGCCAAAATCGGTATAGTCGACATCAAATTAGGCAAGACCATCTGGGCTAATATTCCATTACAAGGTGGCTACGTGCCTCGGATATATTGGACTGTTGATCCTAAAAAATTAGCGGTAGTACGATTAGATCGAAAACAACGAATGCTAGACTTATTTATGGTAGATCGATTGACAGGGGTTAGCAAAAGCATCCTGCAAGAGGATTCAAAAGGATGGATGGACATCTTCAATTTTTTTTCCGGCATTCTACATCATTTCTTTTTCCCAAAAGGCGTAAATGAATTTTATTGGATTTCTGATCGCAGCGGGCATCAACATGTCTATCGTTATGATTACACTGGACGACTATTGGGCCAAGTCACACAAGGTGCCTGGGATGTGATGACTGTAGAAAACCTCGATGCCAAATCCAACATATTATATTTCACCAGTACCGAGGCTTCAGCATTAGAACGACATCTTTATAGTGTCAGACTAGATGGTTCGGATCAGAAAAAGATCACCTCTGCTACAGGTCGACATCTCATTCAGTTTGCGCCTGGTGCAAAATATTTTATCGACACTTGGTCTAATACCGCCACTCCCCGACAGGTTGAGATCAAATCTGTAGATGGTCGTGTAGTAAAAACATGGCAGACGAATGAAATTGTAAAATCCTTTATTCAATCCCATGTATATGCACCAAAGACCCTAGAGACTCTATCGACTAAAGATGGAAGGTCTCTTGATATCTACCTCATCAAACCTATGGATTTTGATCCGTCAAAAAAATACCCATTAGTGTTATCGATCTATGGTGGTCCCAGTGCTCAAAGCGTGTATAACAGTTGGGGTTCGAATGCGTATGAACAATATCTCGCACAAAGTGGTTATGCCATAGCCTCCGTCAATAATAGAGGAAGTACTGGTTATGGTCGGGATTTTATGGAAAGTGTATACGAACAATTAGGGAAACTTGAGACAGAAGATTTTATAGCTACGGTAGATGCATTAGCTAAAAAATATACTTGGCTCGATAGATCTCGTATGGCCATACAGGGTCATAGCTATGGAGGCTTTACGACTACATATACGCTCACTAAACATCCTGGTGCGTTTAAGTTGGGCATCGCCGGTGCCCCAGTCACGCATTACAAACTATATGATAATATTTGGACAGAGCGCTATATGGGTATCTTACCTGAAAATGACCAGAAGTATCAAGATCATGCCCCCATCAATTTTGTAAAAAACATGACCGATCATCTGCTCATCGCTCATGCATTGGAAGACGATAATGTACATGTACTCAATACTTTCCAATTTGTACAAGCTGCCACGGATGCGGGCAAAGAAGTCGACCTTAGAATCTACCCTCCCGGTCATCATGGAGTAGCATATAGTGCCGTTAGTCAAGTCCGACTGTGGCAGACTTATCTGGACTATTTGGATCGATGGTTGAAGTGAGCTTGAATAAGGACTAAAGATTATACCTGCAATCGCCTTAATCCACAGTCCTACCTTTCGCTACTCTAGCTTCTGTATGGTATTGATCTATATTCCTAAGATTGATGGCTAATCCGGCAAAAGCGCTTCGGCTACCGGTCGTCCATTTTTTACCCTGATAGGTCACTTCACCAGATTGTTTATTCCAGTCTGAAGCTAAGAGCACGTATCTGTCATTGTAATTAGGATTTGGACCGAACATTAAGAAATTGTCAGTCGAGCCGCTGCCTTCAAAGCTTACTGCCATCCGGTTTTCCTTGGGCATGAATAACAATACGCCCGGGATGCCTTTTTTAAATTTTACAATCTCATATCGGGTGCCATCGATGATTTTAATGTGCCCCGATGCAATCTCAGCTTTGCCTTGTCCATCTGCTTGTCTTCGCAGCACAATGTCTTCACTAAGATAGAACTGTACTTTTTTTAAATCCGCTTCCTTCCATTCAAATCTATCGTGTAGTTTCTGCGTATACGCGCTCCGTACAGGTGCACAGGATGATATACTTTGTAAAAACACTGCAACGTAAAATAGTCTGATCATAAGCTTTTGGTTGATTATTGTACAAATTAGACTATGTTCTGACCACTATTCTACAATCTTAAGACTCTTTAACTTGGGCATTAACCTCGTTTTAAGGGATGAGTGACTTATTTCCGTTTCTTTTTAAAAAAACGTTGGATGATCTCACCGCATTCAGATTCCAACAATCCATATTCTAGTCGGGTCTTAGGATGCAGAATGTCCTTGCCGAATTTCATAAAACCATTTTTTTCGTCCGCCGCGCCGTACACCACTCTGCCAATTTGTGCCCACTTCAAGGCTCCTGCACACATGACACATGGCTCTAGGGTCACGTAAAGGGTACAGTCATCCAGATACTTCGCTCCTAAAAATTC
>JAYSTG010000088.1:0-2138 GCA_043719965.1 Saprospiraceae bacterium
CGGGGGGTCATCGGGTGCACCAATTGTCAATGATGACGGAAGGGTTATTGCATTTCACACTGCAAGCTTCAACGAGGATCAGGATTTAGATCTCATAGAACCGAGACTAACCGCGAATAACTTGAAACAATCGAGTGCAGACAAGACTGAAACTCGGTCGAACAGTCAAGCAACGAGCGCGTATGCATCTTATAGCCATGCCACCATCATTTCAACAGTACCTGATCTGATGAATCTGATAAAGGTACCGGCGAGTAATGTGAAAACCACCTCGACAAAGATTGCGGCGGCATATCCTGACACAAAGCGCCAGACACGAAGTAGTAGCAAGTAACAATTAAGTGCCTCGGAGCATATAGATTGTAATCCCATTCCATATTCAGCGCTAATTATAGCTATCCTCTACCGATCTCCCAATCGTCCGACCTATTTCTGCTTCTCCTACTTACTGATTCCTTAAATGTTTGAAAATAAACAGATTGCTGAATTACTTACGAATGTCTTTTGGAACGCTATACCACGTTTGTACCAAAAAGAAAATACTACAATGTAAATGTCGGCGGTTACAAATCAATTCTTTCAGCATTTGTAACGTTTCTTTGGTCTTTAAATAGGCAGTCATGTCATCAAAGATTATACAATGGTTCTCTTCAAATGGTGATGATTTTATTTTTTCGATACAATTATTCAAATTATCATAAGAAAGCTGTTCGTACAACTGTTCTGCTGGTAATTGATTGAAAAGTTGGTCTTTCATTGATGCTCTACTCGCACTTGGCTGGAAGATGTAAATGTTATGGAATGCTTTGGCGAATAGTTTCTTTTGTTTGAAAATACTGTATAAAAACGATGTCTTACCGCTTCTCGGTCTACCAAGAAAAAGATTGGTTGCGTGTTCGTTCATAAACTTGGTTACGTCATAAAGGTTCAATTTAGGGTCTAAACCACTATCACAAAGCATTTCACAAATAGGTAATTTCGGTTTTGCATTCTTTTTTAATGTGATACTCATTTTATGTTACATACTGCTATTTTATCTACACAAAACGATACTTCGGTACAACTGGGGCAACTGGAACTGCTGGAACTACAGTCTTCATCACTTTCTCAACCACTTTACGTTTAAACTCAACTAATTTCTTCTTCACTTCTGTGTCTGATTCATCATCGCTTGAAATATCATCAAGTGCTACTTGGTACTTAATTTGCCTTTTCTTGATGCTGGAAGCTTTCTTCAAAATCTTCTTTTCAAGTTCTGCCTTCACAATAGTCGCCTCTTTCTCTCTCGTCTCCGCTCTCGCCTGACGTGCTTGAGTTCTCTTCTCAATAACCTTCGCAAAAGCTTCTATTTGTGCTTGGGTGCGGGGTTTCTTACTTTTTTGTATTGACTTTACTTCTTCGGGTTCGCTGTCTGGAATGTCAGCAATTATTGATTGTTCATCAACTAAAGGTTCTACTACAGGTTCTAAAATTTTCTTTGGCATTATTATAATGATTAGAATATAAAACGATACAAATCGCAAATAAGTATCAGTATCTACATTCATAAGCGTCTAAAAAATATCAAGTCCTTCTCTGTGTCAGTCGCTCCATCTGAATAATGAATCTCATCACACTCTCTCGCAAATGCTCCAATAATCCCTGTGACAGTTTTCACCGAAGACACTGGTTGTAATATTAGCGGTTTCCTTCCTGTCTTAATCGATACAACCCTTTCTGACATTGCTATTATAGTTATTTAGAGTGTTCCTGATTTTTCCAGGACAAATTTGTCCTGGGACAAATTTGTCCTGGACATGGGGCCCCGACTTTTGTGTCCCTGATTTGTCTGTGGAATTTTTATTTGGATTTTGAATTAATTTCATAATTAATTTTGAATCTTTTGAATTTTTTTGAAAAAATTCAAATATTTTTTGAGAAGTGTTTCATCTGGAGTGTTTCTAACTTTCTACCTTCAGGAGCATCGCACAATTCAATCATGGAAGTGGTTGCAGCTACAGTTCCCAACGCGAACAAGCACAGGCCCTGTCACGATATTCATATATTGAATGCGTGTTTAGTATAGTTATAGCTTAATTGATTTGATAAGTTAGCTTGCAAGTATTCTACCATACGACGCTTCCTCAGCCAACCGCACG
>JAYSTG010000089.1:0-5499 GCA_043719965.1 Saprospiraceae bacterium
ATGCCTTTTTTAAAATATTCTAAATTGATTTTTTCACTTTCAGGGCGTGGAAGGTTATACACTATATTGAGATAATCTCTTTCTCTGCGGTCTATATCTTCCATTACATTGGCCAATGCTTGATTAACCTCTCGATCAAACTGGCTCTCCTGTTCTTTAAACGTGAGCCTGATCCAATACATTTGAAGTAATATACTACCGATCAAAGCAATACTTACAGAAGCAATAATTAACCAAATGGTCCTTTTATTCATATCGGGAACGGCTGCTTACCCTAGTGATAGGCTTTTCATGCATGTGAACAATCTCTATCAACAAGTTGGGTGCAAAAATACAGTTATTTCAATGTCATACGCACGGTGACTCCTCCCTTGACAGTTGTGATTGGAAATGACTCCGATACTGCTGGTATGATTCTACTGTAATTAAAGAAAAACCTAAGGGTAATCCGGTCATTGACTTCGTATTCTGCAGAGTTATCAATGGTAAAATTTTGAGACCCTCGAGTAGCAATATTTTGATTTTGATCCAATACCCTTTGATTCGTCAGATCATCTCTGAAGGATAAGTCAAACTTGATGTTCAAATCATTACCTTTTCGTACTGCTGCTTTTTTTCTACCTCGCCCATCTGGTGGAGTCGCATTAGCGTCCGGAGTCGTGGCATCAGTAGATTTAGTTCTGGTTTTTTGCGCTTTAATGAAAGGCATGACAACATTTTTTAATCGCCATCCAAATCCTACTGTCAATTGTTTGGAATTTTGTTCGATCAATTGATAATCTATCATATTTAAAGAGAGCGAACGCTCTAAGGAATAATCCAGATTAAATTGAAGATCTGTTTTGGTCTTAAAATCTATACCGATCAATGGGCTAAAAGACTCAGACATGACGACGCTTGGAATTTCTATTCGAGCATAATAATCTTTAGTCAAGGGTTTGGTTCGATACGCGGAATCTGCATCATAAAATAAATCTGAATTGAATTGATTGATTAATAGCTTAGAAGAATATCCATGACGAATACTGGCTCCGCTCAATATATTCTTTAAGAAAGGTAATTTATTCAATCCGGTGTAAGTCAATTGCCAGTTGGGCTTAGGTCGGGTCTTGAAAATATCCAGACCTGCTTTTGTAGGATCTATACCAGTGTAAGTAGCTAAAAATGCAGGAATAATAGTTTCTTGATGTTTCTTACCAAATCCTTCTGTATAATCGGGATCTAATGGGTGAACTCCTGCTCCTGGTTGATTAGGTTTACGTTGTGAGAATATAGCCCGATTCTTTTCGAATTGACTATAAAGAGAATCTACATTATTGCCAAAAAGGGTATTGATACCAAGATAAGAGATGTTGAATGAGCCTACTTCAGTAGGGGCAAGATGGCGGAATCCTCTTCCGGAGCCATCATCTTTGAAAAACTCTAAATAATTTCGCGTGAAATTTTTAGTCAATGAAACTTCAATATTAAATTCGCTGAATGGCTCCACCGTAAGTCGACTGTCTAGGGTCTGGGTATAATTTTTGGAGAATTGTTGATTGAGTCGTACATCTTGTGAGATCTGTCCATTGCGAGCAATGTCATCTAACCACTGTTGACTAGGGTCCATCCCTAAGATATAAGCCCATCCCGGAGCATCGAAGCCAGTGGTAAGTCCTAGATATCTGGGAGATCCTGTAAATCCGGGCACCAAAGAGGATAGGTTTTCGGAATAAGTCAATCGACCTTTTCTCAAACTCATCAAAGGTCTGATCAGGATTCTTTCCATCCAACTAGGTTGTCTCTCTTTTTTCTCTGCTTCCTTTTTCTTTTGTTCATCTGCAGCTTTAGGTACTCCAGGTGTAGCCGTACGATCACGAGTACGGGCAGGACGCGGGGTGGTCTCTTGCACAGGAGGTTGATTGATTTTTCTCAAGTAATCCCACTTATCGTACAAGGCATCAAAATTCAGGTTTGCTGAGAGTTGTCTATTCTGACTATTCTGTATTACATTACCAAGGAAATCAACCACATTTTCTGAGCCTGCAACCCATGCATAGGTACCGTTTCCCTGAGCGGTAATCTGCACCCAATCCATCAATGGAATATGCCGAGTAGGTACGGTATAACTTGCATTGTAGTTATGCATATAGTTTTTGGCTCGGCCCAGGTTTTTTATATTGTCCCAGATGACCTGATCATTTTCTTTTTTATTATAGGCTGGATCGAGTCTACCTAAACTATCCATTGCCGGCAATTCATCTATTGCAGAATTTTGAGAAGCATTAAAGGAAAATTTGAAAGACTGCGTAAGATCCCACTGTAAATTGTATTTTCTATCCCAATAAAAAAGTTTGGTAATAGACCTTCCATATTCTGGTGTTGAAAAGCGAAATGATCGATTATTAAAGCGTCGATCCAAACCAGTAGTGAAAGAGAAAGTATTGGGTAATGGATTGAAATTGAACTGTGTGATAAATTTTATCAATTTATCATTCTTTACTAATTTTTTGAATGGTGTGATGTATTTGGCCTGTCTGGCATAATTATAATTAAATCCTCCTTTATAAATATTCTCCTGGTCATTTTCGACGATGGGGTCATGATTGGTTGTTTGAGTAAGAGAATAATTAAAACTAAAATTGGAGATATCCCAGGGCATAGGTTTACTTTGGCCGACCCGTTCCTTGCGTACATTGGTGAAGTTAATACTCCGTATAGACTCATAATCCTCTGCTTGGCTGCGAATACTATCCCTTTCCGAACTACTTCTTGCCTCTAATAGTTTTTCTTTAAGTTTTATATCTAGATCATAGGGATCATACTTTGGCGCACTGGTATTTACACTTAGTTGGGTATAAAACGGGACCTTGATACCCCATTTAGATGGAAGAAACTTACCCAATTCGAGATTGGAATTGATATCAAATTGCTTTAAATCTTCTTGTCGCCGTTCCAATACTTTTTGATCTAAAGCGCCCCATCCTATGGAATTGAAATTACCACTAATGGAAAGGTCACCCAAGTCTGCTAATGTAAGATCGAGTCGAGCAATAGCTCCTACCCCGCCTTGTTCATTGATGCCATTGAGTCTAAGTTCATTAAACCAAACATCAGCGCCGTGTTGTGCTGTACTTTTTTTGGTGAATCTCATTCCAAGCATCACCTGCTTCACTTTACCCAATGTAGGATTACCTAATATTATTAATTTTCGGTCAGGGTGATCAGGATCTATTTTTGAATATTCTAAATCAAATGGAGCATTTATTTTATCACGTTCTTTTTTCAATTCCACAAAAGCTTGCAAAGCAAGGTCTATTTCATTTTCTACTTTCCATACTTCCGGAGACTCTTGCAGCGGAATTACTTTTTCTTTTTTGCTGAGCACCGTGGGTATTTGGTATTCATAATAGTTATTTGTAAAATCACTACCTATGCGTATAAAGGTTGAAAATTCTTCTTTGGTTAGATCCTCAGGGGAATCTGCATGGACATACATCCTGATTCGTTCATAATTTCGCATATCCATACGAATGGATTTGAATATGGCAGCGGCGCATCCGCCTTCAAGCTCTTTTACGGATAGAGCGATAGATTGTTCATTTTGTCTCAGATTAGGAAAGTTGCCTATAGAATTTTCTCGTTGAATCCCTATGGGGACTACATAAGGTATAGGGAATCGTTTACTATTTTCTTCGATATTGACATCATTGACATCAAATTTAAAATCTGCATCTATTTTGTCCCCTTGACATAGAGGTAGTTTATATTTTCTCCATTGATTTCGCACCAAATCTATTGCATTCATCCTAAGGGTGACGGATTGGTCGAAATCTGTAACATACATTCGTATGAATCGGATATTTCTCAAGCCATTGATAGATCCTATCGTAGAATCAGGGACAGTGACAGGGATTTTAATGCGATACCAGATATTGCCTCGGGCTGTAATCGTATCTGTCACAAATTTATTCAAAGCCATACCACCCCGCCGATCTGGAAAGATAGGGACCTTATATTCATAGTATGAATCACTTTGATCGAAGGCATTGTCGTCATTGAGATCTTCCGACTCCGGATATTGGGTATAGTTGCGGATGATGGTTCCAGTTTGCTCCGTGAAACTACTATTTCGTTCGGGGTTATTCCACTGGCTATATCTTGTGGCAATATTGGCGCTTTTGTCAAAAGAAGGATCATTAAAATATTTAAAATCATCGTTGGCTGGATCTTCTCGGATGCGCTCAGAAATTAAGGGGCTCGTGATTTTCTGAATACTTTGTAAATAATTGGCAAAATACCTGCGTTCTCCGTCATTATCTAATCCATCATATCCCAGATCTTGTTGTTTTAGAATATTCGGGTCATTATTATGGGAGTGTGTTATAGCTTGAACCAGGGGAATCCTACCCCAGGAAGAGGAATCGATACGATTATTACTTTTATTTGTTGGCAACCCATTCTCAAAAAACATCTGGCCATCACGCATAATATCTTCGGAAATATCTCCAAGATTGATATAGATATTACCACCACTATTGACAGGACTGCCATCTGTCTTTGGCATGAAAGGATTGAGCATCCAGAACTCCACGGCTTCAATATTGGCGGCTTCAAAATCAGTATTATACAATCCTCGTTGAATACCTCCCCATCTGGACTGAGGATCATTAAGTTTTCCGGTCTCTTTATCTAGACCTTTTGAGAAAAGTGTACCCTCCACAGGGTCGAAATTATATGGTCCTCGCTCAAAAGGGTTATAATGTAAGTTGAAAGTGAAAATTTCATTATTAACTCCAGGTTGTACATCCCGCTGAGGGAATAGATCTCGGATCAAGACTGGCGCTTCATATGGGTTATTATTATTTAGTCCTTCTGCCAATCGATCTATTCGATACCAATTCAACTTTGCCCTGTTTACGCCTGTCAATATAGTATCGTTAAAAAACGAGCTAGACTCTTTGAACTTACTTTTGGCTGGTACACTGGATATGAACCATTTGTTGATTTGAGTAGCAAGGTCTTGATTACTAGTACTTCCTTCAAAGTCGTCAATATAAGCAGTCCCTCCTTTATCCTTCCCTTGATTGATAGCTCTAGAGTGTCCGGGTCTCAATACTGCTGCTTCCCCTAGGAAAGATATTTTAGATGGCTCTTTGGTTTGAAATAAAGGTAACCGGTCTAAAAATTTAGTAATCCAAGGTGCCTGATTATTATAGACCAGATCCAATCCATAAATTCCATTATTGATGGGATCCTCTCCGATATTTACTTTTTGAGTATAAGGTCGTTCAAACAATCTCATCATGGTACCGCCTATGCTTAAATGTTTGTTGAAATCATACTCTCCTCTCAGACCAAACATGGTACGATTATTCGTACCGAACTGATTGTTATTTTCATAATCAATAGTCACTGGTACACCTGAAGCAATGATGGCTTGATCCGTGACTCTCACTCGTCCTGTCTGTGCATCCAATTCATATTGATCAGGCCGTAACTCTTGCGCACCGGCTCTTA
>JAYSTG010000090.1:0-2135 GCA_043719965.1 Saprospiraceae bacterium
ACTACCGGCACTTCGGTACAACCAAACCAAAGAATACATACAAGGACATAAATTTTATTCATCAAAATCTGGATTCTAAATTAAATTTTATTCCATTAAATGCGGGCTCATACCTACAGATACCTCCTGTACATACTATACCCGCACGTTGTCGAACATATTGTATACCGGCTCTGGATCCCTCCTTAGTATAAACAACGCCGCCGGTATAATAATTGTATGCTTTTCCTTTTACGGGCGAAATATTGTACATATCTGATACAGAAAATATCCACCGAGGAGCTATACTATATTCTAGGAGCACATTAGTCCAGCTGCCCAGATCTTGACGGGTATGCATATATTCCAGATCTATGCGCAAGGAACGTGTATCATTCAATTGATGTGTGAAATCAATATATGGAATGATCGTCTTTACTATGGGCGCCTGAGGCTTCCCTTCATAGACTTGCTGATGGTACTGTTGATGTTGCAGGCCAAGAATAAATGTGTAGTGGTCAGGCTTTGTGAGATTGGATTCAAATAAAACTTCACGGTAAAGTTTATTACCGGATAGATCATGAATAATACTTTGATGTAGGAGCAGGTTCCAATCCTCCACTGGCGTTATACTCAATTGACCCTGAAAAGCGACTTCACCTAATTCTTGGGTAGCAGGTTGATAAAAAGATAAAAGTCGATAGGAGTTTTGTCTTGACATAGGAGGAATAAAATGAATCAATCCATTGTTGGCCTCTTCTTGTGGTCGGGTACGTATACCGAAATACTTGGTGTGTTTGCCTTCCAGCGAAAGACTCCACGGAGAAGAACCATAATTCACAGACCCATAGATCACGCTGCCTTGTTTACTGATAAATTTTGGTCCTAGTATGATTTCTCCTGCACTATTCTTTCTTTTGCCATTAGGGTCATTGAGTACATCATTTGATTTTAATGCTGACTCGAGGTACACCCCTAATCGCTTCCATTGAATCTGATGATAAAGTGTAAATGCGTAATTGTTATACTTGGGAAAAAATTGATCTTCCTTCTGATAGGTTGCCAATGAAGCTAATAAATTATTCATACTACCATCATCTAAAGTCCGATTGATAAGTCCAAATCCAGGGGCCCAAGAAAACTGTGAGGAGTCTGAACCTTTTACATAACCTTCCACTCCGATTCCTTTGATTAGTGATTCATAGGTGTCGAATTGTCTTTTCTGTTTACCTGAAAATGCTTTGACTCGCCATCGGTCGTTAAATTGATAGTTTATTTTCAAACCTAAGAGTGCATTATCAAGACCGAGGTTCCGTTGCTCATAGGCTCTATAAATGATACCGCTTCCTATCTGATCGTAAATATATCCAGCTTCGAATCCAAGTTTTTCAATATCTCGTTTGATAAACCATCTACCAATGCCCTGTTTATTGAAGGAGGCTTGAGGATTGATCAAATTACTATTGTGATACAGATCCCATCGAAGCCCAAAATCAAATCCCCAGTTACTGTAGCGTACATCGAGCCAGGTTTCACCGCCATAGAGTTGATGATCATACTGCGGTGTTCCGCTGGCACCAATCGTGCTATCCCGTATGAATATACCCGCTTGAGTGGTTAGATAAGCGTTGAATACTCCGCTATTGGGTTCAACATCTTCTTGACCATGTAGATGTATATTTAAAAAAATAAATACCAATATACTAATTCGTGATGAAAGGCGCTTTATTAATAACTTCTTCCTCTGCAATGGACAGATGGAAAAGTATTGCAAGGATAGATATACAGTTAATATGGCGTTAAACCTTTTATTCAATGGAATGATTTGCGCAAATTTAAGCTTAGTTTTGTCACCATATTATCACAAACTAATAAGCAAAACATGGGCCGTTCTTTCCTATTACTCGTTTTTATAACACTTTTTTCCATCTTATTTGCTCAAAAAGCAAAACCTATCCCTAATGGAAAGGTAAAAGACCTCAGTGGTAAGCAGTTTGATCTCAATACCCTGACCAAAGCTGGAAAAATTACTATCGTCAGTTTTTGGGCTACCTGGTGTGGGCCATGCAAAAAAGAACTCGATGCCTATAAATCACATTTCGCAGGATGGAATAAAAAATATGGCACTCAATTATTGGCTATCAGTATCGATGATA
>JAYSTG010000010.1:0-2347 GCA_043719965.1 Saprospiraceae bacterium
GTTTAGTTTTTTCCAGGACTTGATTTCATCTATAGATAAGTAGGAAAGATTGTGTCCTTGACATGGTTGATTTAGAAGTTTTGGGGACTTGGCTCCAGGTAGGCTGACAGGAGTAAATGTATAATCTCCTTTGGAATATTTAGGATGACCGAAGACGATAAATGGAGCCGTAGTGCCCCTCCCCTCACTCCAATTGGTTCCTTCAAATAAACAAGTCGATGGATACAATAAAGTCGCTCTATGATTGACGATATTGGGAGAAGGTTTGATCGGCAGATCATAGAGCATCGTATGATCATACTGTCCGCACAGTATTACTTTAAGGTCACATTTTATTTTATTGGCCAGCCAGCCTTCGCCGTTGACCATTTTACCGTATTCACCGATCGTCAAGCCATATACTATCGGGACGGGATGCATGCCGACAAAGGATTGAAATGCTTTAGAAAGTAGGGGTCCATCGACATAATAGCCATTGGGATTAGGTCGATCCAAGATGATTAAGGGCTTATGCTGTTCTCCACAGGCTTCCATCACCAGGGCCAAGGTAGCTATATAAGTATAAAATCGAACCCCAATATCTTGAATATCGAAAACAATGATATCGAGATCTTTCAAATCATCTGGAGAAGGTTTTCTTTTTTCGCCATACAATGACACTAATAAAATACCTGTAGCTTGGTCTACTGCGTTATTCACTTTTTCACCAGCATCCGCTTCACCTCTAAATCCATGTTCGGGTGAAAATATTTTCGATATTTTGATTTGGTGTTTTAAAAGCGTATCTACGATATGAGTGGATCCTATCATCGAAGTCTGATTGACTACCATTCCGACTTTTTTATTTTTCAATAGTGGTAAATAAGTAGAAAGGTGGTGAGCGGCAGGGATTGGGTGGTCCTGCATGAAATTTACAATTAAAGGTGAGCTCGATCTACCTGCTTTAGATTGATTAGGAGTCGTACATGAGATGATCAATGCACTAATCCAAAGGGTCATTTTAAAGAAAAACATAATATGAAAAGAGATTGTATTTTTGAAAAAATAATAGGCAAAATTAAGCTATGTTGACTAAATATGCGGTGATAGATATTGAAACTACCGGAGGTTTGCCTAGAAGAGACAAAATCATCGAGATTGGAATCATACTTTACGATGGAACTCAAGAACTTAGTCGATTTGAATCTTTGGTCGACCCGGGAGTGTCTATTCCTACACAAATTACCAGATTGACAGGAATCAAGACTTCTATGGTGCAAGGGGCTCCGAAGTTTTTTGAAATCGCTAAACAAATCGTTGAACTCACTGAAGGCGCAGTATTCGTCGCTCATAATGTACGCTTTGATTATAATTTTATACGAGAAGAGTTTTATCGCTTGGGTTACACTTATAGTCGAAAACAACTCTGCACCAATCGATTAGCTCGTAAATCTATCGAAGGACTACGATCCTATAGCCTTGAATCACTGATACATCACCTCGGCATCAAAGTACAAAATCGACATCGAGCATTGGATGATGCCTATGCAGCAAGTAAAGTTTTAGATCATATTTTTCAAAGAGATATGCATCAGCAACTGGCTATGGATCTGATTCATCAAGGAGTCAAAGAAGCCAGGTTACCTGCATCGCTAACACTAGAGTATCTACATACCCTACCTGAAGCATGTGGCATTTATTTTTTTCACAATAAACAAGGTGATATAATCTACGTAGGGAAAAGTATCAATATCAAAGACAGGATCTTACAGCATTTTGCCGATCATACCCAAAAAGCTACAGTATTACAGCAACAGGTGGATAGTATCACTTTTGAAATCACAGGAAGCGAACTGCTCGCTTTACTACGTGAAAACGAAGAAATCAAAAAACTAAAACCTGAAATCAATCGTCAACTTCGTCGAAAAGCGTTACCGATAGGACTTTATCAATATACTGACCCTGATGGCTATCTGCGATTTGTAGCCCAAAAGGTAGTAGAAGGAGATCATGACCTTACACTTATCAAAAAATTCAGCACACCAGCTAATGCAAAATCATTTCTCAATGCAGCTATTGAGCGGTATCAGCTGTGTCTTAAATTGGGTGGTATTGAAAAATATGGCGGACCTTGTTTTAATTATCATATCGAAAAATGTCCGGGTGCCTGTGTGTTTGGCGAAAGTCATCAACAATATAATCGTCGAGCCTTCCAAGTAGGAGGAAAATTCATTTCCAATCATCCACCTTCCCTTATCATCGAGGGAGGAAGATCGAGAGAAGAGCAAACTATACTTTATATAAAAGATGGAAAGTGTGTAGGGTTTCTATTTAAGAATGAATACGATCAAATTCCATTAGAACAGCA
>JAYSTG010000091.1:0-2130 GCA_043719965.1 Saprospiraceae bacterium
CAATCCAAAGCATAGCTTTTCCTGTATTAAAAGTCTGATTGTATTTTTTATAGCTGTTCCAGATGTGCTGAATAAACCATTCAGGCTCCTTACCCCATCTCAAATCGTTTCGTTTTCTTTGTAGAAATAATTTTTGATCAATGTGTACAAAAAGGCATGAATCATACCATGCGACTATTTTAGGGTCATAATAAGCAAATATGCCTTCCACCATGAGGATATCATATATCTTCCTTTTTTCAGTGATGGTTTTCCTCAGGCGGACCCAATCTATCGATACTGGGTGCTCCCAGTCGATATGTGATTTTACTCTGGGCAAATCATTTTTTTTGACAAAATCATCCTGATTAAGTATGCAGATCGTCTTACCTTTGATGCGATTTTTTAATTGGATAGCGAGTGTTGTTTTGCCTGCACGACTCACTCCACCTATTCCGATGATCATAACCACAAAATTAATTTATTGTAATGAAGGAATTATCAAAGTACATCTACTTAGTTTTATTCATCGTCATGAGCTTTTGTACCCACAAGGTATCCATCACTAGGGTGGATGGTACCGACCCTTTGAAATATCCAGAAGAAAACCATTTAAAAAACATTACTCAGCTTACTTTCGGAGGTAATAATGCAGAAGCGTATTGGAGTTTTGACAGCAAACAACTGACTTTCCAAAGTGACTATGCTCCTTGGTCTAATGGATGTGATCAGATTTTCAGGGTGCAACCAGGCCGTGACGACCTCAAAACAAAGCCACCGGTAAAGATCAGTACAGGAACAGGCCGGACCACTTGCTCTTATTTTATGCCCGGTAACAAGCAGATATTATATGCGTCGACTCATGCTGCAGGAGAGGCTTGCCCGCCGGCTCCTGAGCGAAGTCCTACGGGTAAGTATGTATGGGCGGTATATGAAAGTTTTGATATTTATATAGCAGATTTGAATGGCAATATCACCAAGCGTTTGACTCATACTCCTGGCTATGATGCTGAAGGGACTGTAAGTCCAACAGGTGACAAAATTGTCTTTACCTCTGTAAGAGATGGCGACTTAGACCTTTACACTATGGATATCAATGGAAATAATGTAAATCGAGTGACCACCGAACTAGGATATGACGGGGGAGCTTTTTTTTCTCCTGATGGCACTAAATTAGTATTCCGAGCTTCGCGGCCTAAAACTGAAGAAGCAAAAAAAGAATATTTAGATCTTTTAAATCAAGGATTGGTGCAACCGGTGGAAATGGAATTATTTGTATGTAATGTGGATGGTACTGGCCTGAAGCAAGTAACTCATTTAGGCAAAGCAAATTGGGCGCCCTACTATCTTCCAGACAATAAAAGAATAATTTTTAGCTCTAATCATACTGCAAGTCGTGGCTATTCTTTTAACCTTTTTGTGATCAATGAAGATGGTTCTGGCTTAGAAAAAATCACTCAGGACAAGACTTTTGATTCATTTCCTATGATATCGCCTAACGGGAAATACCTGGTGTTTGCTTCTAATCGATTTAATGGCGGTACTCGGGATACCAATTTATTCGTAGCAGAATGGGTGGATTAAGCTAACACTCGCATGCCTAATAACTCTGCCAAAGAATTTCGGTGGTGGAGTAGTTCATGCTGAGTTTTGAGGTAGATGAGTTGTTGCATTTCATCTAAACCAGGCTCTTCTAATAATTTTTTATTGGCTTTGATCATTTTCTGGACCTTCTTCAATTTGAATCTTAATATACTTTGATAACAGTCTTTGACATAGTTTTGATCAGGTGGCTTTTGGGTCTGTAACTCCATTTCCCAACGATCGGACCAGTTATGACTATATGCATAAGGTGTAGTACTTAAATCGATAGCGATTTTACGAATTTCCGAGTCTTGATGTTGGGTAAAATAAAATGAATCGAGTGTTCGATTTTCTGACAACTCGTGAATATATTCTTTCAGGATGCGTTCATAAGTTTTATTCTCAAATTCATCATAAAGGTCGTCCATGTTTTCGTTGATGTACTGTGCCACTGTCTTTTCAGTGCCTTCATCCATGATTTGATGGCCATATAATATGAGTACTCTGATCAGTGATCGTTCCTGATACTCATCCCATTCTTCCAGAGGAATGGATTGTTTTTCGCTA
>JAYSTG010000092.1:0-5470 GCA_043719965.1 Saprospiraceae bacterium
TGAGGCATGCATTTTATATGTCTTACCCAAGAGCATTAGCTATTGCAGAATCCGTTTGGAGTCCAAAGGCATCTAAAAATTGGAATTCATTTACCACGCGTGTAGAAAATCATTTTAAACTTTTCGATCACTTACAATGGAATATATCCAGATCCTTATATGATGCTATAGCCACTACTTCTAAAAAAGAAAATGACCTTATTTGTACTTTGACTACAGAATTGCCAGAAGGCGATATTCATTATACTATGGACAATACATTTCCTGATCAGTTTTCGCCCAAATATTCTAGCCCCTTTGTAGTGCCTGAAGGTGATGTGACCCTGCGATTCGTAGTCGTAAGAAAAGGTAAAGTCATGGGTAGAATAGTGGCGATTCACCGTAAGGATTTAATCACCAGAGCCAAATAATTTTTTTAGAGCGGGCCTTTGTATTACTTACCATGGTTGATCATGCTACCTGGCTACATAAAGTAAAGGCTGAATTAAAAAGCAAAAGCCTTGAAAGCCTGGATTATATCTGGGATAGCGAGCGAGTATCACCCTTTGAAGATTTTCGAGTGCATGCTCGTCTTCTTTGGCCACAGCGTTCTGGAATGTGGGATATCCATGCAGATATAGTTTGGGATGTTGATCCTCACAGACAATTGCTGGATGCACTGAATCTTGGCGCTGGTTCAATCGGTATCTGCATAGATAATAATAGAAACTGGAAAGTTCTGCTCAAAGACATACACTTAGATTGGATTAAGCATCAATGGTATTTAACCAATATTGAGCGCATGGGTACTTTCCTGGCATCATTACCCAAGGCTATACTTCCATCTTTAATAGGTACCTGTTGGATACCCAGAGTGGATCAATCCAAAGCAATAGAACAATATCAAAAAGTATTACCTCAATTTAAATTTATTTCTACACGAGTTGATAGTGATGAAGGCAGTAGGTCCATAGCTGATTCATTTAATCATATCATTCAAACTATTAAAAAAGGTATCATTGAGCATATCCATCAATCTACCTTCGCTTCAACGGCTGTTGAATTCATTGGAGGTGATGATCTTATCCTTAATATCAGTATGCTTAGAGCTTTACGATTGGTATGGAAACAAGTATTGAATAGTTTTGATCAGGACCCTAATGCATATGATTTATATATAGCGGCCAAAATAAAAAATGAAAGTAAATCCGGTTCCGATCATATGATTCGTGCCAGCCTCATAGCGACCAGTGTAGTATTGGGTGGAGCAGATAGTGTAAGTATAGCAGCTCAGGAAGATTCTGATCCAGGCTTAGGGTGGGGATTGAAAGCACAACATATCATGCATTATGAATCCATGTTGGATAAAATTATAGATCCTTTTTCCGGATCGCTGGTCGTGGAGCGACTTACCGATATGATTGCGAAAAAAATTTGGGACCAAATAGATGGGTAGTATAAAATCTATCTATTTAATTCATTAAATAATTACTTTCCCTTATGTTCAAACCAGTCATACCTTGCTGTATTCACGGTAGGTAATCCATTAGAAGTAGCATACAAGCCATAAACACAACCTACAAACCCTCCAGCGGTCTGTGTACTTAAAAATCTTCGATCCATGTCTGACCTTAATAAAAGCCACTCGCTTTTTTTGATGGAATAATAAAAATTGTATCCTTTTTCATTTACTTCAACTTTAAAAATTATCGCACTGTTCCTTTTTTTTAAAGGTATGGAGGTAAGTATTTGGGGTCCTTCTAATGGTCTATCATTTCCAGGTCCCTTAAATAACTGAACCACTGGACGACCGTTATCTGCAGATTTGCAAGCAAAGTAATAGTGATTTTCATTTTGGAATACCAACAGCCCTGCTTTTTCATTATCCACTAAACTTTGAAATTGCATACGAGTAGATACATACCCATTGATATGATTCTGACGATCAGCAACCATAGCTATATTTTTATTTCCACCACAAGTCTCAGGGGACAGCTCTATCCATAGTTTGCCTTTTTTGATTTTGTGAAATGGTTTGGCCGGCGTGCGAAGAAAGGTATATCGTTTATTCAACGCGGTATCGTCAAAATGATCATGAAAAAGCTGATCGTTTGCAAATTCATTCACTTTAGAGGTAAAAATTGGACCATCAATTTTTGGAGCCGGATATTGATATTGCACTTCCTGATGTCCAGGATTTATCAAAGGCCACCCATCTACCCAGGATACTGGGGTCATAAAAGTCTCTCGCCCGGTATTGAAATGATTGCCATCATACGGTCTACAACCAAGGAAGACAGCATACCACGCACCGGTATTGGTTTCTACCAGCTCTGCATGCCCTGTAGAGGTAATAGGGTTTTTTCTTAAGGGATCTAAATCACGCTGTGTAAGAATTGGGTTTTTGTCATAAGGCGAATAAGGTCCGTCCACTATTTTACTCCTAAAAACGACTTCACTATGATTGTATTCCGTACCACCTTCCGCACAATAAAGATAATACCAACCATCCTTTTTGAGTATATGTGGAGCTTCGATCCATATGGGTTTTTTTGATAGATCAGTACCGCCATTGATCAGTATTTTTTGCTCACCGGCGACTTTGAGATTTTTATGATCCAAAGCATAGATTCTGATCGTACGATGGCCATCATACAATGAAATATTATTTGGAGGGCTGCTATTGTATGTGATATAGGCCTGGTCTCCATCAAAAAAAATAGAGGGGTCTATGCCCTGTATTTCGGGTAGATAGGTAGGATTGCTCCATGGACCTTTGGGATCTTTGGCCGTAATGATGAAATTTCCTCCCTTTTCTACGAGGGTACAGGTTATATAAAACAAACTATCATGATAAGTAATCGATGGTGCAAACAAACCCCTCGATACCGCGGCCCCGTCTAAGTCCAATTGCTCTTTGCGGTCCATCGCATACCCTATCTGGTGCCAACTGACCAGATCCTTGCTATGCATGATCGGTATACCCGGGAAGTACGCGAAAGATGAATTGATCAAATAATAATCCGCTCCTACTCTACAAATGCTAGGATCTGGATAAAACCCTGAAAGTATAGGATTGGTATAGGTACTTTGGGTATAAGCAGTACAGAACGAAACAAGGTAGATAATGGTTAAAGCACTCGATTTTAAAAAATAAAGCCAAAATGTAGAAAATGAAGCCATAATTACTTGAGCTTGAAAAATTACAATAAAAGTATGCATATTCCAAGAAACAGACTTGGTGGGTAAAAGGTTAATAACAAGAATTTGGAACATTTAATTGTCCTTAAGGTATCAAATTTCTCATTTAACTAATCACATTCGCTCAAAAGATTTCGATCGTGCAGTCGCATAGACAAGTTTTTGTCCTCGTAATACGTTATTGAATGGCCAATCATATTAATAATTTATTTAATTTTACTTCCCATTTGGTTTTTACCTATGCCTGATCGTACCCGACTTCTCATTTTTATTGTGGCTTATAATGCTGAAAAGCATATAGAAAAGGTATTAAGTAGAATACCCAAGTTTGGTCTGGATAAATACGACTATGAGATACTGATCATTGATGATCAATCCAAGGATTCGACTTTCGAGCGTGCATTGGCTTATCAAAAGGATCACCCTGAAGTAAACCTCACCGTTTTATACAACCCCCAAAATCAAGGTTATGGCGGAAACCAAAAACTAGGATATCACTACGCGCAGATACATGGATACGATGTAGTATTATTATTACATGGCGATGGTCAGTATGCCCCGGAAGAATTTGACCACTTAGTAACCCCTATAGCAGAGGGTAGAGCGGATGCTGTGTTTGGATCCAGAATGTTGAATAAAAAAGATGCACTAAAAGGTAAGATGCCTTATTATAAATTCGTGGGCAACATCATTTTGACCAAAATGCAAAATCGAATCCTGCATACTTCGTTGTCAGAATTTCACTCCGGATACAGAGCTTATGCCGTAAAGTCATTACAAAAGATACCCATCGAAAGAAATTCAAATGATTTTCATTTTGATACCCAGATTATTATTCAACTGGTCATGGCGAAGATGAAAATCCATGAAGTTCCTATTCCTACGCATTATGGTGATGAGATCTGCTACGTGAATGGCGTTGAATACGCCTATAACATTATTAAAGCATCGATCCATAGCCGATTACAACTCATGGGCATTTATTATAAGAGGGAGTACGACTTGGATCGATTGGATCATCCCTATAAATTAAAAGAAGGGTATCGATCATCGCATTCGATCCTCATAGATAGTATACCCTCAGGAGCGCGGGTGTTGGAGATCGGTGAAGGATATGGGATCATTTCCAAAGAGCTGATAAAAAAAGGGTGTACGGTTACTTGCTTTGGAAGCCAAAAGCCTGGTTCGGCTACATATTATACCACTTTTATTTCATCAGATTTTAACGATTATTATAAACTGCCATCTGCTGAATCGTTTGATGTGATTCTTTTGACTGATATCCTTGAAACGCTGGAGCGACCTGAATCCATGCTGGATATGATTCGCGATTATATCAAACTTGCAAACCCTGAAATCTATATCACTTCAGCTAACGTAGGTTTTTTTATTACTAGATTTCAACTGTTATTCGGAGGGTTTAATTATGGGCGAAGAGGGATACTCGATCTTGAACATAAAAGATTGTATACTAAAAGATCTATAAAGCGTCTATGTGAACAATCCGGTATGATGGTGCAAAAACTGATTCCTGTACCGGCACCCTATCCAGAGGCTTTGGGCCTCAACTTTTGGTCCAAAGTTTTACTCCAAATCAACAGTATGATGATCGGTATATCTAAAGGTCTATTTTCTTATGAATTTATAATCAAACTGAAGGCCAAGCCTATTGTGAAACATTTGATCAAACACTCTATTCACGCCTCTGATCTCAGAAAACATAGATCCCAACAACTCCTCAATCCATAAAATTATACCTGCATGGCTAAATCTTCCAAAATTGTAGAACAGAGTAAAGGTATAGCACATAATACATTTAATGTTGTACTTTATGATGCCACCACACTTCCTGAATCTGACTGTATCGATGTCATAAACAAAATAAAAAGTATAGCAAAGACCGTCGACGGCATCAAGATCATACACGGAAGTACTCCGGAGGGGGCTCAAGCTAAAGTGCATATAGTAGCACCTGCTCAGGTGATTGATGAAACTTTTTTCCAAAAACCATTATTAGCTTTGAAATGGTCGGATCCTACATGGTCAAACGATTTGGAACAATGGTCAAAAATCAAAAATTTCAATACGGGTCCAAAGCCACAAGCGCTTACCTATATGGATTCAAAGGGAAGAAGTCAAAACAGTAAAGCTTCCACCTTGTTTTCTAAAGAAGCCATCAAAACCGGATTAAACCCTAAAGGAATAAATTATGCGAGGTTGATTGAACATCTTGAATCAAGTACGTGGAGTTCGATGCTCATCAAAGACCAGGTATTGGTAGATCTACCGG
>JAYSTG010000093.1:0-2122 GCA_043719965.1 Saprospiraceae bacterium
AGTAAATAAAATTCTGACCTGAACTTGGTTTGATTTTGATGTAAGTGATGAAGATCAGGCATCGTCAGAGTAATCATCGGTAATATCCTGTCGTTTTGCTATCCTTACATAGAGGAGTTCGAAATCTAATCTTTACCTAAAGCCACCAATTCTCTTAGATCATGATCATTGAGTTCGCCTATCCATTTTTCACCGGTAGAGACGGTGAGGGAAGCAAGTTGTTTTTTACTTTTAATCAAATCGTCTATTTTTTCTTCGAGCGTGCCTTTTGTAATCATTCGATGTACTAGTACATTTTTAGTTTGTCCTATTCTAAATGCCCGATCTGTAGCCTGTGCTTCAACAGCAGGATTCCACCATAGATCATAGTGTATGACATGGTTAGCTGCGGTAAGATTAAGTCCGGTACCACCAGCCTTGAGGCTTAACATAAATGTATCATGATTAGACTGATGCTGGAATTGTTGTACCATCTCATCCCGCTCTTTGCGTGTCGTGCTGCCGTCTAATTGAAGTGCTTTTTTGCCAAAATGTTCATAGATTACTTTGCTAATGATGTCACCCATCTCTTTGTATTGGGAAAATATCAATACTTTTTCATTGATTTCATATATGGTTTCAAGTAATTGTAAAAGCATCATCATTTTACCGGAATGATCAGGTAATATGATAGTTTGTTTTTTGAGGTATTGTGCTGGATGATTACATATTTGTTTTAGTAAAGTAAGCAATTTGAGCACTATCCCTTGTCGTGTAATGCCATCTTCTTTTTCAATTACCGTTAAAAGTTCTTTGGTGACCGTGTCATACAGCGATGCTTGTTCTTTAGTAAGATTGCAATATTGATTGTTTTCTATTTTATCCGGTAGATCGGAAATAATGGATTTGTCCGTCTTTACCCGACGCATGATAAATGGTGATGTAATGCGCTTAAATTTTTCCAGCTTTTTAAGATCTTGATTTATTTCTATCGCATTGGCATATTCTCCACTAAACCAATTGCTGGAACCCAGGTATCCAGGATTAGCAAAGTCAAGTATGCTCCAGTATTCGAGTAGTCGGTTTTCGACTGGGGTTCCACTCATCGCTATTTTAGTAATTGATTTTAATTTTTTGATAGCTTTGGTCTGTAGTGTTTCATTGTTTTTGATATTTTGAGCTTCATCTATTATCTGACAGTACCAGGTTTGTTTGTTTAATTTATCCACATCAGATCTTAATGTTCCATAGGAAGTAATCACTACATCTATACTTTTAAACTCTTGTTTTCTATTGCCACCATGATAGATGAATGCATTGAGATCCGGCGCAAATTTTAGTATCTCACGTTGCCAATTGGAAAGTAATGAGGTAGGTGCAATCACTATGGCAGGCTTGTTTATTAAAGACCCTTCGTCTTTAAATTTTTGCAATGTTGCGATTACCTGAAGTGTCTTTCCCAATCCCATGTCATCAGCTAGAATAGATCCCAGACCTAGATTTGCATTTTTATATAACCAACTGTACCCTCGTACCTGGTATGGTCGCAAAGTGGCTTGAATAGTCTTAGGTAAGGGTATGGTATCAATGCTGAGTATGTCATCGATTCGGTTTTTTAGAAGGGCATCAATCATTACCGGTGTACCTTCAAAATCGCCACTGAGTGCGGCCTGGATCAGAGCTATAGAATTAGGTTGTGTGGGATGTTTCAGTTTATTGATAATTCGTTCGATTTCATTTTTAGACAACATCATATATTTGTCTTTTATTTTGACCAGGCGAGATGATGCAGAGGAAAGTCTTTTAAATTCCTCCACAGTTAAAAATTGATCTCCAATGGATATACGCCAATCGAAATCCACTAATGAGTCCAGGGTAAGAAATCCTTTACTCGATGATTTTGCTTTAAGCTTTAATGTGGTTTTTGGATATAAAATTTGTTGTAGACTTTTAGGTAATAATATTTGGATGTCAAATAGTTTGATTAAAGGCAATACATCCAATAATATTTCTGCAAACGTATTATTTGAATAGGATAGTTTTTCAGCACCTTTACTTGAAACAATGGTATTTAAGTCAGGCATGTACATAGCCAAGGACTGAAAATCTTTTAATATAGGGAGCAAATGATCCTTAAAGTGCG
>JAYSTG010000094.1:0-2118 GCA_043719965.1 Saprospiraceae bacterium
GGCAATGTGGAACTAACCTCCATCTTGGCTTTTTCAAGTATAAAAGACATCTTGCCACACTCGTTTGATTCTAGTTTTTTAAAATGAAGCCTTATATTGCCTCATCATTTTTTCAATTACTTCAATATCCGAAGGGGTATCGACACCATGAGTTGCATACTCAGTAACGCCAGTGTATATTTCCAATCCATGCTCTAACCATCTCAATTGTTCTAGTGATTCGGCTGATTCAAGTGGAGCGGGTTTTTTGAGACCTGCTATGAAATTTAAAACCGTTGATTTGAAAGCATAGATACCCACGTGTTGATAGTAAATAGGTGTTACTTCAGCTCGGTAATATGGTATAGGGCTCCGACTAAAATATAGTGCTTTACCCTTTGTATCAAATACACATTTTACCATATTAGGATTGTTTACATCTTCCAGGTTATTAATTTTACGAACCATGGTCACTATGGAAGCAAGGGGATGCTGCAAAATCATATCTACGACTTGATCCACCAATCCGGCATGGATCATTGGTTCGTCGCCCTGGATGTTAATCACCCAGTCTACATCAGGAAAATTTTGGGCAACTTCAATGCAACGGCTGGTGCCCGTCTGGTGGTGAGTACCAGTCAACATCGCTCTACCACCAAAAGTGTCCACAGTATCTTTTATCCTAAAATCATCCGTGGCTACTATTAGGTCTGAAATTTTCGTACTTTCACGACTCCCCCAGTATACATGTTCGATCATAGGCTTGCCCCCAATGAGGGCTAGCGGTTTCCCAGGAAATCTGCTGGAATCATAGCGAGCTGGTATGACACCTAGAATTTTCATATTATAAAATTATGTAATTTGTTAAACATATTATAATAAAAAGTAATATTTTTGCGATTAATATTAAATGAGTTGTATGTTACGGACATCACGGAATGGAATTTTTATCGTATTGGTGAGCCTAGCTGGGTTGACGGCCCGGGCCAATGATTCATGGGTCAAGGACACCCTCATTGTCAGTCTGGACGAGACCTATGGGAAATATGTAGATCATCTGGTAGAAAAAAAACAAACACTATTTTCGCTTGCCAATGCATATGGAATAGATCTTTTTGATGTTTATGATTACAATCCTATCCTGAAGACGAGGATATTATATGCCTATGACATTATCCGGATACCAATATCTACTAATCAAATCATCACCGATACCAGTCTGCTTGCGTCAGGGAAAAAAATTCGTCCTGTCTTCTATATTATTAAACCTAAAGACAACCTCTATCGCATAGCCAAAGTCTATTTTAATATGTCTTTTGAAGACTTGATTAATAGGAATAAACTAGGTTCTCAACAGGTGAGACCAGGGCAAAAAATATTGATCGGCTGGTTTGATGCAGAGAAAAAAGAAGAGAGCATTCCTGATTATAAACCCAATATTGTAAAAAACGAACAGACTAAACTGGAGCAAAATTGGACTGAGGCCAATCCTACCGGATTCACTGTTGAATACAAAGCTTTGGACCTTGAAGACCAGGAATGGAAGAATAAGTACAGTGAAAAAAGTAATAATTCAGATCGACTCATAGAGATCAAACCAGAAATCAATCCTATAGAATGGAAAGATCGAAAAGAAGACCCGAAAATCGATGTTGTATCCGTTAGTAACGAATCCCGACCCGAATCAAGGGGTATTCTCCATAATCCCAATGTGGTTATTAAATCAAAATCAAAAGTACTTAAACGAAGAATGGTTACTCAAAATGGGGTCGCTCAATGGGCGAAGTCATCTTATCAGACTAATGATCTTTATGTCCTCCACCCTACTGCTCCTGTCAATTCTGTAGTCGAACTGACCAATCCGATGACCCACCGCAAAATATTTGCAAAAGTGCTTTCCAATATGCCTGCAAAATTATATTCAGATGACATTAGCGTAGTGGTTTCTCCTGGAGTAGCTAACTTATTGGGCGCTATTGACGGTCGTTTTTATGTAAAACTTCGTTTTATAGAAGAAACGATTCAGTAATTTTGCACTTTTATTCAAGCAACGATAACGAAACCTTCCAAGAAATGTCTTCTTTGGTTGAGATCAAAAAATAAATTCAATCATGAAAGTCTTTGACTCTATCCTTGATA
>JAYSTG010000095.1:0-5437 GCA_043719965.1 Saprospiraceae bacterium
CAAAATCCAGATTGTGAGCTGTTGATAGTAGGGGAGAGTAATGAATGGGAGACAGTACCGTATGTGCAAGATGCCATTACATTAGGCCATAAAAGAGCCATGATCGTGATGGGTCATGCTGATTCTGAGGAGACAGGTATGATTTATTGTAAGGATTGGTTGAAAAAAATATACCCTTCGCTCAAAATTGAATTTATAGCAGCAGGTAACCCCTATTGGAAAAATTGAAGCCGATTACCATCTCACGGAGTTACAAAAAATACCATAAAATGCTTTCAAGTTTGTATTTTTAATTTTCTTATGCACAAAAATTTAAATCTACTTCAAAGGCGCGAATTTATTCAGACAGCATCATTGGGTGCGATTGGACTAAGCCTTCCTGGATACATTAAAAAATTGGCTCCAAGTGATACTGTTCGAGTAGCACATATCGGGCTCGGAGGAATGGGGAATAATCATTTGCAATGGTTTCAAGCCTTGCCAGGTGTAGAGATTGTAGGATTGTGTGATGTAGACGCGCAACATCTGGCTGAATCTAAAAAAAACTTGGATGCTCTTCAATCAAGTAATAAGGCTATCCTTTATAATGATTTTAGAAAAATTTTGGATCGCAAAGATGTAGATGTCATCACGTGTGCTACTCCTGATCACTGGCATGCTCAAGTTGCGATCTTGGCGTTTCAAGCTGGCAAAGATGTATACGGTGAAAAACCCCTGTCTTTTAATGTAAAAGAGGGACAGAAAATGCTCAAAGCTATGCAAAGATATGATCGTATCTTTCAATTGGGTACTCAGATTCATGCCGGGGAAAACTATCATCGAGTGGCAGAAATCATTCAATCTGGAATTTTAGGAAAAATCCAGAAAGTGCATATTTGGAAAACAGGTGAACCTCCTATTTTATCTTCATTACCTAATCAGCAGATTCCGGCACATTTTGATTACGATTATTGGTTAGGTCCTTCGCCATATGAACCATATACTGCAGAACATACGCACTTTAGTTACCGTTACTTTATGAAATATTCTGGAGGGATATTTCAGGATTTTTGGTGTCATATAGCAGATATCGTTTGGTGGTCAATTCACCCCAAAGGCTTAAAATCAATTCATACAAGTGGAGAACGATCGATCGGAGTGGGCGATACGCCGAGATGGATTGACATCAATTATGAATTCGATGGGGTTCAGATTCATTGGGTTTCGAATCCACCGGATGTACCAGGAGCAAAAGATCGCCATATCGGGGCTTATTTTGTAGGTGAAAAAGGAAATTTGATCTGTGACTATTCTACTAAATCCATTGAAATCAATGGTATCACGATGGATGATATTCCACACATCCCAAAGACTATCATCCGCTCCAAAGGCCATCAACAGAATTTTGTAGATGCTGTCAAATCCAGAGTTCAACCTGAATCAAACCTTGCTTATGTTCGGGAGATGACCTTACCCATGCACTTAGGCTTGATCTCCTGGCGATTGGGTAGAAAACTGCAATGGAATGATCGCAAAGAAAAATTCATTAATGATAAAGAAGCCAATAGTTTATTGAAAAGAAAATACAGAAAAGAATACGATTGGATCTGATTGATTGCCATAACAAGTTTTCAAATAGAAAAAAGCAAACTGCTCATTTCATATTTAATATCACCCTTGCGTCTATCCAGTAGATATTGTCCCAACCGTTCAGCGGGGCTTTTAATTTTTTTTTAAGAGATTCTACGTTTTGTTTTTCAGTAAATGGGGGCTGGGGCCATCTAGCTGAAGTAAAGAAAAAATATTTTAGATCGGAGGAAACATATGGGCAATAAGTCAAACCCTTCTTATTTGTTTTATCACCCAGATTTTTAGAATTACTCCATCCACAGTCTATCGACCTAAATGAAATATATAGGTCTCCTTGACCGATATTTCCAGGCTTGTTGTAAGCTGTATATAGTATAAAACTTTCTTCAGGATCTACGTAAGCATTAAATTCAGCACCCTTAGAGTTAATTTCGTCTGGTAAACTGACCGGCTCCTGGTATTGCCCACCACTCCATGTACTTACCACGATGTCTTCATCTTTGCCTTCCATTTCTCGGGTGAAATAAATGGATCCTTTCTTACGTATGGAAGGATAAAATTCGTTTTTGGATGAATTTACTGGTGCATCCAATCGCAACGGTTCCCCCCAGGTATCCCCGTTTTTTCTTTCAACAAACCAAATGTCTTAGTCTTTTCTTTCACCCGTTTTATCTTTTGGTCGATTAGATGCAAAATAAATTCTATTCCCATCGGGTGTATAGGCTGGTTCCAAATCATTGAATTTGCCGCTGAATGGAGCAATTTCAGGCTTTGTCCATGCATTTTTTACTTTTTTTGAGATTAGTATGGCGCTGAATAACCCTGACTTATACTGCAAGGTGTACATTAGTTCTTTGCCATTAGGAGCTAAGGCCATATCTCTATTACCATATTCATCAGAGATGATACCCACCCCGAATAGTCCAGGCTCTGATAAAGGAAGATGCTTGAAAAAATCCAATTTTTTTTGACTTAGTATCGAGCTTTGAAACACAAAACCCATTACTATCAAAATCACTATAGTTCGTAAATTCATACAGGTATATCGAAAGCACGATGATTATCGCTGCTAGCGATATTATTTTAAACAAGACATAATACAAAAAAGCCCATCGCAGGGGGTCTGCGAAGGGCTTTAAACCATTAAAGAACCTGCTACGTAACAGGTATTGTTATGAAAAAGTTTTACTTAAGTTTAAAAGTGGTCGTACCAGATAGGTAACCTTTGTTGTATACTTCTACAGTATAGCTTCCCTCCTGGAATGGGATATTCGGTTGCCAATTCATACAAGTATTCTGCAGTTTGTTCTCGTATTTTACTCCTTTCAAGGATGTATATTTTATTTCTTCGTTATTTGCTTGATTTACCAATACACCAGAACCTAGGTTTTCAAGTGCCTGAGTCTCTCCATTAGGATTGATTATTCGAACATAGAATTGTTCTACTCCAGAGTCTGTAACATTGTTTTCAGTAGCATCAAAACAGATTCTCAGGCCATCAATACTTTTAGCCCTGCTTCGATCTACTTCTTTGCCACTGCTTTTTACTCTGAAACCATTGACATCAATATTGCTGACTTTTACCACTGATGCGATATTTACTTTTTTTGTCAAAGTAGTATTTTCAGAAGTCAATTTTTCTTTTTCACTAATCAATACCGTTTTAGCAATAGCAAGTTCATCATTAGTTTTTTTCTGCTCTTCCAGATTGACGGAGAGCGTAGTTTTTTCCTGATTCAGAGTAGTGTTGGTATTCACTAACATCGTATTTTCTTCTTTCAGTTTTGTAATTTCAGCTAAGTATCCATCTACCTGACCTCTTAAGGCTAACATTTCTTTTTTTGCAGTACCTAGATTTTTAGAGTCACCTAACAATTTAGCAATACGATCTTTGTTAGTTTTAAGTTCAGTTTTTTGCGTCTCGATCAAGTCATTCAGTTGTTTGTTGTCAGTACGGTGTTTTTCCAGATCTTGCAATGCCTGGTAATACTGCTTTTCCAATTCAGCTTTAAGACGCTCGGACTCGCTGAGTTTTGTTTCAGTATTGACAATGATTTCTTGCTGTTTTTGTTTGTTAAAAAACAAATAAGCATTTGCACCTACGGAGGCCAATAATAAACCTATGATTATAGGTAAAGAATTGCTCTTTTTGGTGTCTTTGGTGCCACTGTTACTAAAATTGTAATCTGCCATGGATTTAAAGTTTAAAATGTTGTTTTTAATTATTGAATAACAAAGTTATGATGTATTAACGCAGTACCTGGTACCAAATAGTATTACAATCTGTAAAATTTCTTAAATGGCTTGTTAACATTTGGTCAGATCTAATTTAAAGGCTAAGGATCAGGTCAATAGCGCTCCTTTGAGCCCTACTATTTATCTATAACTGCAAAAAGTCTGATTTATTTTGTCCATTTTTGCTTTTAATTTTTCAAAACCATGGAATTTACCAAACCGCTGGATATATTATTCTTTGATATCGAGACCGTATCTAGTCATGCTAGCTATGAGGAATTAGCCGATAACATGAAAATCCTTTGGAAGACCAAAGCCAATGCATTCACCAGATCTTTTGATGAACCAATGACTGAAAGCCAGGTTGCAGATTTTTTTGAAAAGAAGGCAGCTATTTTTGCAGAATTTGGTAAGGTCATCTGTATTTCAGTGGGGCGATTTGCAATGGAAAAAGATCAAACCTTGAAACTAAAAGTCAAATCTTTTGCTGGAGATGATGAGAAAAGAGTGTTGATTGAGTTCGGTCAAATGTTGGATAAAAGATTTAGCAAAGACGAACATCGTATCTGTGGTCACAACATCAAAGAATTTGATATTCCGTACCTCTGTAGGAGAATGATGATCCATCAAGTACCGTTTCCACGAATACTCAATCTCAGCGGTAAAAAGCCCTGGGAGACAGCCCATATCGATACTATGCAGTATTGGAAATTCGGAGATGTCAAACATTATACTTCTCTCAACCTCCTCTCGGCCATCCTGGGTATCGAAAGTCCCAAAGATGATATCGATGGCAGCAAAGTAGGGGAGGTTTATTGGAAAGATAAGGACCTGGCTAGAATAGTCGAATATTGCCAGAAAGATGCAGTGACAGTAGCTCAGCTATATTTGTACTTTAATCATAAACCATTATTGACCAAAGATCAGATCGAAATATTTTCATGAACCCAATATTAGCTCCTTCCATCTTAAATTCAGATTTTACCCTATTGAGCTCCACAATAGAGTTACTTCATGACAGTGTAGCTGATTGGATACATTTAGATATCATGGATGGAAGTTTCGTGCCCAATATCTCCTTCGGAATGCCTGTGGTCAAGGATATCCGCAAATTGACTGATAAGCCTCTAGACGCTCACCTTATGATAGTCAATCCCGATCAGCATATACAAGCTCTGCGTGATGCCGGTGTCGATTCTATTACTGTTCATTACGAAGCTTGTACACATCTGCATCGGACTTTAGAAGTAATCCGTTTATCTGGAGCCAGGGCTGGGGTGGCATTGAATCCTCACACTTCTATAGACTTAGTGCGCGACATCGTTGAACTAGCAGATTTGATTTTAATTATGTCCGTAAACCCAGGGTTTGGAGGCCAAAAATTTATTTATCAGTCAATCCCTAAAATAAAACGCCTCAAGCAATTAATCATAGAGGAGAATGTGGACACTTTAATTCAGGTTGATGGCGGGGTAGGGCCTCAAAATGCAGAAGCCGTATTCAATGCAGGTGCAGATGTGCTAGTAGTAGGCAACGCCATTTTCAGCGATCAGGATCCCAAAGCGGTAATGAAAAGAATAAAACATATTGAACGCAATCAATTTTTCGTTTGATCCGTATGATGTTTAGACTC
>JAYSTG010000096.1:0-5435 GCA_043719965.1 Saprospiraceae bacterium
TTGGACAAGTGATTCACCTTTCTGAAAGAGATTGTTCTATTCAACGGAGACATCAGAAGCTTGTTGAAGAATCTCCCTCTCCATTCATGACAGATAAATTACGCAAGAAGATGGGGGAGGCTGCGGTAGCCGCTGGGAAGGCTATTAATTATGAAGGAGTCGGTACCATAGAGTTTTTGGTAGATAAATACCAGAATTTCTATTTCATGGAGATGAATACCAGAATTCAAGTAGAACACCCTGTGACTGAAGAAGTCATTGATCATGATCTGATCAAAGAACAAATCAAAGTAGCAGCCGGGATTAAATTATCCGGTAAAAACTACACTCCTCAGATGTGCGCTATGGAATGCCGCATCAATGCCGAAGACCCCTTCAATGATTTTAGACCTAGTCCGGGAAAGATCACCTCTTTTCATACCCCCAAGGGACATGGGGTCCGCGTAGATACTCATGCATATGCTGGATATACAGTACCTCCTTATTATGATTCCATGATTGCAAAATTGATTTGCAGGGCACATACGAGAGATGAAGTATTGGCCAAAATGAATCGAGCGTTGGATGAATTTATAGTAGAAGGAGTCAAGACTACTGTTCCATTCCACCAGTTGCTCATGGATAATGAAGATTTTAAGAAAGGAAAATTTCATACAGGATTTTTAAATAATTGGGATTTTAAAAAATTGAAATGATCAGAAAGGGTTGCTTTGCTTTACCCCAATCTTTTGATCTATGAAAACGCTCATCAAATTATTCCCCTACATCAAGCCATATCAGGGAAGGCTTATTGGGGCCGCTCTTTTCAATTTATTACTTGCTACTTTTACTGTAGTTACTATTCCCGCTTTCATACCTTTTTTCCAAATTCTCTTTCAAGCTGATCAAAGTATAGATCCAGCTCAAGCGCCAGGGATACTAAAGGAGATAAAAATTTTTTTCCAATCCTTGATCATTCAACAAGGAAAGTCTGCTGCATTGATCTATGTGTGCTCCTTCTTGATTATCGTACTTTTTTTAAAAAACCTTTTTAGGTATCTCGCTATGTATACCATGAGTCCTTTACGCACCGGAATCATTAGAGACATTCGAGAAAAGTTATACGAAAAAATGCTGCTGTTACCGCTTTCCTATTTTAGTAATGAGCGTAAAGGCGATCTCATGTCCAGGATGACCAATGATGTCCTTGAAATCGAATGGTCTGTCATTACTACTATTGAAGCGCTATTTAGAGAACCTATCATATTGATCGGTAGTTTGGCATTTATGTTGTATGTAAGTCCGCAACTCACACTGGTGGTATTTATTCTGATGATCTTTATTGGTTGGGTGATAGGTAGTCTTTCCAGACGATTAAAAAAACAATCGCACGCAGCACAACATCAGCTGGGATTAGTCAATAGTACACTCGAAGAGACGATAAGTGGTGTCCGTATCATCAAAGCCTTCAATGCGGAGCCATTTATGCTGGAGCGATTTCAGAATGAAAACAATGCCTATCGTGATCTGAGTTGGGCGATGATGCGCCGTCGTGATCTTTCATCCCCGATGTCTGAGTTTCTAGGGGTGACAGCCGTCATCGCATTATTGTATATCGGTAGCAAACAAGTATTTGCACAACAGATTTCACCGGAGATATTTTTGACTTTTATTTTTGCTTTCTATAGTGTGATCGATCCGAGTAAGGCATTATCCCAAGCCTGGTTCAATCTTCAAAAGGCAAGCGCTGCACTTAACCGAATAGATGAGGTCATAGACACTCCCGTAGACATCGAAAGCAAGCCTGGCAGTGTGGCTACCTCTGGATTTGAGCGAAGCATCGAGTTCAGAAATGTTTCATTTAGATATCAATCCGATCAAACCTGGGTATTGAAAAATATAAATCTAATTATACCTAAGGGCAAAACTGTAGCGATCGTAGGTAGGTCTGGTTCAGGAAAAAGCACATTAGTGGATTTAATACCGCGATTTTATGAAGTGACTGAAGGGGAGATTTTGATCGATGGAGTGAACATAAAAGATGTGGACCTACGTGCATTACGAGATCAATTTGCTATAGTGACCCAAGAGCCTATTTTATTCCATGGCTCAGCAGAAGATAATATTCGCTTTGGTAGTTCAGCATCGCATGAGGAGCTATTGAATGCCTCTACTTTAGCTCACGCAGATGATTTTTTAAGCCAAATCCACGAAGGTTATCATACCCAGATCGGTGATCGTGGACAAAAACTCAGCGGAGGGCAGCGTCAACGATTGACCTTAGCGAGAGCTTTACTGAGAAAGTCACCTATCTTAATATTAGATGAAGCTACCTCATCGTTAGATTCAGAATCTGAACGACTCATCCAAGATGCGTTGGATAAAGTATTGCCTGATATGACCGCTATCGTAATAGCGCATCGACTCCACACCATCAGACGAGCCGACCTCATCATAGTCATCGAAGATGGAGAGGTCAAACAAATAGGAAATCATGAAGCGTTGAGACACCTCGATGGAGCTTATAAAAGATTATCCGACTTACAATAGTAGTTTTGTATGGTGAATGAGTGGACTGCATATACTCTGAAAAACAATACAAGTATTAACCATTTTTTTCGATATGGTTTTGTGCTGCTGATGCTTTTCGGTCAACTGGGACTACAAGGGCAAAACAAAATGAATCAAAACCTTTTTCTAGCAAACGCTGAGGATACTGTATCCTACATGACTGATTTTCTTCCGAGAGGGGTCAAAACATGGCCATTCAATAGTGATAGTTTGGCCTGGGACCTCAATGGGGTCAAAGCTCCTTATATCAGGAAATGGGTTTACAATGCCTTGCCCCCTGAGGATCGAGAGTTTGAAAAGGCAAATGCTATGCTGGTGTCTGGAACCCAAAGTGCTGAATATGTATTTATATCAGGGGATAGTATTCTATCGGTTGGTGTTATAGGGGTGGACCTTTTTAAAGATGGAACTTTATTTAAAGGGAGTTATCATCCTACTCGATTGATCCGATACAAGCCTATTGGTAAGCCAGGATCTATCAGAAAAAATGTTTATAAACTAGTATTTCCCTGTGATTTGAATGCATTACCTAGAAAATGCCTAAGCCAATTACCTTATCAGCCCGATTCTATTCGAATAGTCACAACCATTCAGGAGCAAATTTTATTTAGATCCAATATACTATTGGACCTCAACTTACAACGGTATCGAACTTCATCTTTAAGTAAGCACACGATCCAGTCTACTCGAATCGAAAGTCGCAAATCCAATCTTGCCTGGCAAGACATTACCCGATTTATCAAATATCCCGGTCTCTTTCAGACAGATACCACTCGAGAGACTTCCTTTTACACGCAGGACTCAAGAGAGCCTGTCGCTACCATTTACCATACATCAAACCATGATATTCAGAAAGTAGTTTATAAAGCCCCAGAGACATTTAAAGACCTGACCACCCTTATTGATTTTAAAGCCAATCTTTTCTTCTTCCCTAATCCGTATACATTTGGATTATTACGCACGGAGATGATCATTAAAGGAGCAGGTCTTTACACACTTCGAGTGGTCAATCTCATAGGCAGTGAAGTATGGCATAAAGATTATTTTTTGGATGCTGACCTTACGCAAGACCTCGATCTTTCATTTTTGAGCAAAGGCACTTATTTCTTTGTATTCGAACAAGATAAAAATCATGTTTTGGCCACCAAGCGGTTACTGGTCATTAAATAGAAGTCTCAAAAAAAGATTGAATCACCATAGGGTAATGTAGTTGTTCCAGTGCCTGTACTTTCTGTGCAATGTCGAAGGGCATCTCCTGGGCATCGATAGGGACTCTGGCTTGAAAAATAATCTTCCCATCATCATACCTTTCATTGACGACATGGACTGTGATGCCAGTTTCTTTCTCACGATGACTCCAGACTGCTTCGTGGATATGCATGCCATACATGCCATGACCGCCGTACTTCGGCAATAAGGCAGGATGTATATTGATAATTCGATTTGGATATTGTTCAATTAAATATTTTGGAATTAACCAGATAAAACCTGCGAGGACTATGCCTTTAATGTGTTGTTGATTTAATTTTTCAAGGAGTTTTCCACCACTTCCATAGTATACCGCTCGATTTAATACTAACGAAGGGATACCATACGATTTTGCTATGTTTAAGACTCCGGCATCTTTGTGACTGGAAACGATCAGCGCAATTTTGATGCCAGGGTGAAGTAAAAAATGTTCGATGATATTCTTTGCGTTGCTGCCTTTCCCGGAAGCAAATATCGCTATCGCCTTCATGTAGAATTATTGTGCCAGAGGCTGATATTTAGAAGCGGCTGCGGGATCCAATCGACTCAGGATATTATAAACCGATTGTTGTTGAGGTTTATCTGCTTTTTTAAATACTTCGACTATTTCTTTGGTTTTTGCATCAGTAAATAATTGGATCCACATAGCCGCAGGGTAATTTCGTTTGGAGATATCGATGGATTCTAGTGCTCTGGCCATAGCTCTTCTTCCTTCTTCCTGATTTTGATGCATAAGATCCATCCCTTGTCTATGATAGGAATACCAGGCTGATCTCATCGTCCGTAGTCTTGGATTCATGATACTTTCCAGTGCCCAATAACGATTTCGAGCATTATCGTCGGGTTTCCATCCTTCCTTGACCATTGTGCTGGGTATGGTATTGATAATATTTTGACAGATTAAAAAATAATCATTACCTCCATTGGGTGAAAAACTATCATAATCCAAGCCAATGATCAGATTACTGTAAAATGCAAGTATTGCAGTGAGCCTATTGGTAAAAGCATTTTGTACATAGTCCAAGGGCTGATTGGGTTCATAATTTATTTTTACATCCCTATCTTGAAAATTGATCAACGTAGTTTCATAGTTACTGCCAAAAACCGGCCTGGATGCTGTGACGATCAGATCACCGGTAAATGAAGTACTATTTTCTTCCGTACGGATATTAAGGGTAAAATTGCATTTGATGCGCTCGTGGAGTTGAAATTTATCATTTGTCCATAATCGAGTACTAATGAATTTACGTGCGTCATCCTCTAGGCTTTTAAATACTCTGGGGTCGGTGGTTTGAAGCTTCGGAGCGTTTACTTTAAATTGAGCATTTAATTCCTGCCCGATAGCATGCATACTACCATATGCACAAATTATTATGATCAATAGTATCTTCATGTTTACTTTTTATCTTTTAATAAAGTGATAATGGCCTGGGTAATATCTTGAGCAACTTCTGATTTACTCTTTAACTCGAATTTTTTCGATTTATTGTTTTTGAAGAAAAAAGTGGTCTTGTTCGTATCCACCGCAAATCCGGCCCCAGTATCCTTCAGCGAATTCAAAACTACCAGGTCAAAATTTTTCTTTTTTAATTTTTCCTTAGCATACTGTTCACCTTGTGTACTTTCCAATGCAAAAC
>JAYSTG010000097.1:0-5413 GCA_043719965.1 Saprospiraceae bacterium
GATATTGAAAACTTAGCATAGTCATCTTTGGTTAGATAAATCAGTCCTGCCTGATATTCCGGAAAAATTTCCATCCGGTGAAACAAGCAATAACCTAGAAGTCTCAATTGTTTTTCGGGAGTATTTTTAAATAATGCGACTTGCAATTTGTCATTATCTACACCGAGTTCAAGGAGTCTGGCAGCTTTGCGCATAACACCTGGAGAAACGGCGTGTGCAAAATTGCCAGTATCGGTGATGAGACCAGTATAAAGGCATTCGGCCAAGTCAGGTGTAATCGATTTTTCGTCATCGGAGGCCAAAATCATATCATAGATCAGTTCACAAGTGGCACTAGCCGTAGAATCTGAAATAAGAAAATCCACACAAGGCTCAGGATCTATATGATGATCGATCATTACTTTTACCGCCTTACTTAATCGCACCAGCTCCCCCATCTTATCTATTCGGTCTAATGCATTAAAATCAAGGCAAAAAATCACCGATGCAACTTCGATAAGTTCTTTGCTTCTATCCGGCAGTAAATCATAGATAATAGTCTCCTCCACACTAGGCATCCAAGCAAAATTTAAAGGATACTCACTAGGTAAAATGACATGTGCCTTGTGCCCTTTATTTCTTAGGTACAACATCCAGCCCAGACAGGAGCCTACTGCGTCCCCATCAGGATTGCGATGCGATAAAATCACAATATTTTGAGGCACTGCCAATAATTTCCTGATATGTGGTAAATCTTCCATCAAAGCGGCGCAAAGATCGGTAAAAAAACGGAACCTTACTCTAATTTGGCGTTTAGATATTACCTTTGCGGCGCTAAAACAAAATAAATGGACAATAATCGTACTTTCACTATGATCAAGCCTGATGCGGTTGCCACTGGACACATCGGAGCTATTTTAAATCAAATCAATCAAGCCGGCTTTCGCATAGTAGCTATGAAATTGACCCAATTGAGTCATTCCACAGCAGGTAGATTCTATGAGATCCATAAAACTCGACCATTTTATGGCGAACTGTTAGATTTCATGAGTTCTGGACCTATCGTGGCTGCTATTCTGGAAAAAGATAATGCAGTTGAAGATTTTAGAAAATTGATCGGAGCCACAGATCCAGCCAAAGCTGCTCCTGGAACTATACGAGCAAATTTTGCAAAAAACGTTGGCGAAAACGCAATCCATGGTTCTGATAGTGATAAAAACGCTGCTATCGAATCTTCATTTCACTTTGCTGGGACTGAATTGTTTTAATCCAATTGCCTTCGCTTTACAATTCTATTATAGAGACACCGTCACCGCCGGATTCTATCGGTGGATGGCTAATTCTTTTGATTGACTTGTATTTTTTGGCTTGAGATTTTACGAGATCACGTAATATCCCAGTTCCTTTTCCATGCAATATTCTCAGTTCATGTAGATTGGATAATAGCGCTCTGTCCAAATAATTTTGCAATAAATCCATAGCTTGGGTCTTGCTCATTCCTCTGAGGTCAAGGCTCGACTCGACAGATTTCTCTTCTACCAATATTGTTTTGGTTAGCAATGGTTTTGAAACCACTGAAGAGACCTGGACTGCAACCAAATCTCTGGAAGCTATGTTTAGTGTCATCGACCCCATGATGATTTCAGCTTGTCCATTTCGTAAGGATGATACTAGTCCGATTTCAGATCCATTTTTTAGCCGTACATGGGATCCTTTCACAATAGGTTTAGCATGGTGTTTCTCCATTGATTGAATTTCTTTATCCAGTGATTTGATGTCCAATTGTAAAGATTCGATGATCGACTTTGATTTTTCTACATGTTTTTGATTGAGGGCTTGTTTGGTAAGAGGCGTTGATTTTATTTCTTTTATGGTCTTATCGATTTGTATTGCTAACTCTTTGGCTGCATTGATCTCCCAGGCTTTTTGATCGAGCTTAAGTTTTTTGCGTCTAAGTTCAAAATCTTCAGAAATGCCATCATAGGATTTGATGAGTTTATCCAGACTATCTTCCTTTTCTTTAGTACGTAGCAGCTGCTCCTCAAGATTTAATTTATTTCGTTGCAAGTCTATCAATAATTCTTCCAACTCTTTTTGGTCTTGATGTGTACGTAGCTTTGCTTGTTCTATGATGGCAGGATCGAGACCACTTCGATAGGCTACTTCGAAAGCATATGAACTACCAGGTCTACCTATTTTTAATTGAAATGTTGGTTTCAGATGTTCGGTATCGAATACCATAGCTCCGTTTAATAACCCTTTGGTTTTGAAGGCAAGGACTTTCAGATTAGAGTAATGTGTAGTGATTACACCGAAGGTCTTTCGTTTATTGAGCGCTAATAAAATGGCTTCAGCAATTGCAGCGCCGAGTTTGGGATCAGTCCCTGAACCAAATTCATCGATACAGATCAAACTCCGTTCATCTGCGGTCTCTAGAAATTGTTTCATCAATAATAATCGAGAACTATAAGTACTCAGATCTTCTTCTAATGACTGATGGTCTCCGATATCACCCAGAAACGAATGAAATATTCCCATCTCACTGGCCTCATGTACCGGAATCAGCATACCCGCTTGCAGCATGAGTTGGATAAGGATGGTAGCTTTCATAGCCACTGACTTTCCTCCCGCATTTGGGCCACTCAGGATCAGGATTCTATTTTCTCCTATAAGCACTAGATCAAAAGGAACGGTTGCTTTCTGTTGAGATTGGTTTTTTAAAAACAACAGTGGATGTCTACCTGTCTTAATCTTTAATTGAGCTTTATCTTTTAGTTCTGGACGAAACCCTTGATACTTAGAAGCAAACACTGCTTTGGCGCGTACAAAATCAAAATGGATCAAAGCTGTCCAACCTGCACTCAACATGGGAACCAGGGTATGACATGACTGGCTTAAAGCTTTAAAAATTTTATAAATTTCCTTTTGATATTCAGATTCGAGGTCAAACAATTCGTTATTTTTTTCAATGATGGCTTCAGGCTCGATATAGGTAGTCTTACCTGTAGCAGATTCGTCATGTACAATCCCTCTGATCTTTCGTTTATGTTCCGCATTGACTGCTACTACCCGTCGGTGGTTACGAATGCTTTCACCTGAATCACTGAGCCATCCATTTTTTCTGTACTCTCCCATTAAGTTTTTAAATACCTGATCTATTTCATATTCTTTTGATTTGATCGATCTGGATATTGCTTTTAATTCTGGAGAGGCATCAGGTCTTACTTGGCCATGATCATCGAATACAAGTCTGAATTGTTGAAAGAGCGTTGAAGAGTATTGAATATCTTTAAATTGATTCCATGCTATCGGACATTGCTGGGTAATTTTTTCATTACTAAAATATACATTAAGCTCTTCCAGATTGACTAATACAGCTAAGATATGAACTAAGGCTTCCTGTTCTAACGCATAATCCTGAATGGATAAATATTCTAGATGCTCTGCTATAGAATGACAAGAACGAATAGGTAATAATTCGTTATGTTCATATGCATTTTTGCATTGCTGCACTTCATCCAACCATTGATCCAGGATTTTTTTACTACTTTCTAGTCTTAGAGGAAAGTTATTAGATTTAGTATCCTCTATATTACAATACTCCTTTAACAAATGCTCAATTTTATCAAATTCTATATGGTGTAGGAGAGCTTCAGGTCGGATCGTCAACATAGAAATACAAAAATAAGGTATATCAATCGAAGTTAAATCTTCAAGCCGAGAGCTTATCTTATCCAATCGAATAACCAATAAATCTTTACAGATAGCATGCCAGCATATTGAGTATAGAGCTAGGAATCAAGCTTCTGCTGCAACTCCAGCACTTACTCTCTTAACCCAATGATGCTTATCCGGCAATAGCCCTTTTTTGATACCATTGATTTCAGCTTTAAGCGTAGGTGCTATTTGGAAGGATGTCGGATCGAACTCTATCTTTTTAGTACCATCTGTGATCGATTGCACCGGAATCACTACCACAGCTGTTCCTACTCCAAATGCTTCTTGTAATATACCCTTATCACTAGCTGCAAATATTTCATCAATGCTTATGGGTCTTTCCTGTACTTCAAATCCTTTATCTTTTAGTATGGTGATACACGATGCTCTGGTGATCCCATGCAATATCGATCCTGAAAGTGAAGGAGTCACGACCAAGTCACTTAGGACAAAAAATACATTCATGGTTCCGCTTTCTTCGATCCATTTATGTTCGACCGCATCAGTCCACAGCAATTGATCATATCCTTGCTGCCTTGCAAGCATTGCCGGAGTCAATGATCCACCGTAGTTACCACCCGCCTTGGCTTCTCCTGTACCACCATGTACAGCGCGTACATATTCACGCTCCACCCAAAGTTTGACAGGAGAAGAATAATAAGGTCCGACAGGCAACAATAGAATTACAAATCGATAGGACTCGGATGCAGCTACACCGATAAAACTATCTTGAGCATACATATAGGGTCTTATATACAAAGCGCCTTCTTCCCCCTGAGGAATCCAATTAGAATCCAAGTCTACCAATTGATTCAACGCTAGTAAGAACAGTTCTTCGGGAATTTCAGCCATACACATCCTCCGGGCTGAAAAATTTAGACGACGCGCATTCATCTCCGGTCTAAACAAAACAGGTTGCCCACTGATGTCTTTGGTAGCTTTCATACCTTCGAATATAGTTTGACCGTAGTGCAAGGTGAGGTTGGCTGGATGCATGGACAGAGATTGAGTCGGCATGATCGTTGGATTTACCCATTGTCCATCGATATAATCGACCACGAACATATGATCAGTAAACACTCTTCCAAAAGCAACCTTCTCCAGATCTACCTCAGATATTCTGGATTTTTTTATTTTTTCAATTTTGATTGAATATGACATATTGTATAGATGTTATCTTTGCAAAGATAAGGAATTTCAGATTTGCCTTGCTTCGAGGTCAAAGATTGAAATGTACCTCACAGAATTTCAAAAAAGATGCAATATTTTATTGATCAGATCACTCATTACCATGTCCAAGAGCATGATCATGAATCCATGGATTTAAACCCTGCGGTGGTATTAATTCATTCACCATTGGCACCAGATGTCATGGCTTTTTTGGAAAAGATGTTGACAGCCTTTAATTGGCCTTTAGATCATTGCCATCACATTATCATCAATCATGAACAACCCACTGCTAATTACCAGTTGCTTTGGCGAAAAAAAGAGCTGAAACTAGTCTTGAGTTTTGGAATCCCTATCGCTCATATAGGTTTGTTTTTTTTAGCCAAACCATATACCCTAACACCAATAGGGAAAAATATGATTTATTTAGCAGATCCATTGGAAAAAATTGCGCTCCATAAAGAATTAAAATCCAAAATCTGGAATGATCTTAAATCATTTCATCTCACTGAAGAATCGTGAATGTAGTACGACGATTGGCCTGATGTTC
>JAYSTG010000098.1:0-5410 GCA_043719965.1 Saprospiraceae bacterium
ACAGAATGGCATTGATGCCGCCTTATATAGTGGAACAAAGTGTTACTTCTTTGCCGGCAGCAAGTACATCCGCGTAACCCGCGGGGATACTGGCCCAGGGACTGTTGACCCTGGTTATCCGAAGAGCATCTCTTCTAATTGGGGCTGGGGGAGTTTTGGACAGAATGGCATTGATGCCGCCTTATATAGCGGAACGAAGTGTTACTTCTTTGCAGGCAACCAGTACATCCGCGTAACCCGCGGGGATACTGGCCCAGGGACGGTTGACCCTGGTTACCCGAAGAGTATCTCTTCTAATTGGCGCTGGCCCGGGTCGTTTAATGACTTGTGGGTGATGATGTCGCTATCCCTTCGGTAGTGGAAATGAAAATAAAACAGCGAATGCCGAAAAGCTGGGAGAGAGTAGGCAGAGTGAAATAAAAAAATAAAAAGGAAAACGCATGGCTGCCAACCCATAGTGACAAAAAAAGGGTTGTTGGTGAAAATACCAACAACGGCAAAAAATGCAGAATTAAATATAAAACGGAGTAAGCCGAAAATCCGATCAAGAGTAGGCAATTTAAATTTTTTAAACTTATGGCAGTACGTAAAAGTGCGACAGCGATGACTGTCACAGAACAGAACCGTTTCAAAAGTGTTATTACCACTTTGATCAACAGACCACTTGATCCCAACCCTTATGGTACTTTGGTAGCACGCCATCGCAACCACAACCACAACATGCACCCCGAAAGTGGAGTACCGCTTGGCGGTGTTGGTGCTCAGCGATTCTTGCCTTGGCACCGGGTCTATCTGCTTAAGGTTGAGCGAATGGGCCAATTAATTGACCCCCTGTTTTTTATTCCATACTGGAGGTGGACTTCACAGCGTGTGGTTCCTCCATGGTTGGTAACTTTCAAACCTACAATAAAGGTGCCGGGTCCGAACATTACCGTGATAAGAAACCCTCCCGGGCCAGGTTTAACGCTTCCGACTTCTGCTCAGATTACAGCAGTTATGGCACAAGGTACATTCACAAACTTTGTCAATGCCCTTGACAATCCACATGGCACGGTTCATATGTGGTGCAATGGAACAATGTCTAGTTTCGCAAATTCTCCAGCAGACCCACTCTTCTGGTTACATCATGCTATGGTTGATAGGATATGGAGCAGATGGCAAGCAACACATCCGGGACTTAACCCTACACTTGCCGGAGCCAATCGTATTATGGATCCATGGCCTGAAACAGAGGCGCAAGTACGTTCAATTGCTGCGCTCGGCTATTCCTATGGCATTTAATCATGTTACTTCCAGGGTCTTGTGAGCCAAGGCCCTTGGAAGTATTATATCGTATATATCAACATAATTTCTTTGCTTAACTCCTCGTAAAAAAAACATTCAATTATTACCGCTTATTTAATTAAGGTTTCGCCTTAAAATATATTGGGGGGCTAATCAAGATTCAAGCCTATGTAATTTGAAGTTCCTATTATCCATTTTACAATAATTCCTCTTCAACCCTCAAAATAAAATCATGCATATCTTGCAAACGGAGCCAAGGCTATTTCTAATCGATCAAAAGAGTCCCTCATTCGTTGGATTGTTTTTTCATTTATTGATTTATCAAAAGCCAATTTTGCAGTACAGTATTCAATGGAAGCTTCAGCAATTTCTATTCTGGTCAATTCTGTAACTGCATTTTTATAAAATACATCTGTTTTCTTAATGGGAGGTTCTCCTTATTTACCTTTGATTGCTTGAATCAATTTGCCTAGATTATAACTAGTATCATCTTCTCCTGTCCAAGCTGTTAGTTTCACTGCATGAATATGATCAAAATCAGTGGGAATAGTTACGGGATCTAAAAGTAATGGTGTCAAATTATGGTGATCTAATCCATAAGTCAGAAGAAATTGAAGTTCGGGACCAGGCAACTAGGATACATTTAGCCTCCTTTAATTCCTTTGCGATTTCGATAGACCAGGGTACCCCACCTTCAATGTTCTGATCAACCATACGGTCCATCCATGAGACTGAATGATGTTTACGATGGCTTGGATTTTTCTACGATTTTGTGATGAATAACTTAAGAAGATGTCGGACATCTTGTTTTTATTAAGATTATAGAGCTTGTAATGTCAAAATAATTCAATGCTAGCCTCCTCACATTTCCCCCCCCCTACGGCCTCGTCTTCAAATTAATCCCTTTAATCCCCTTCTCCTCCAATATCTTATTTATAACTGGCACTTCTGATTGCATGACCTGATCCAATTTGGTTTGTAGTACCGTCAACTCTTTGGATAATTCTTCAAATACTTTGCCGACACCTGCAGTAGGTTTGCCTTCACCTGTCTCGAGGCTTCGTCTGAGGGCAGCGATACGATTATTGAGCTTGATCGGGAAATTGAGTGGATCCTGGCTACTGCGATTTTTTGTCTGATACAACTCTTCTTCGATGGCTGTTATGTTTTTGATAAAAGATTCGGATTTGGATTTGAGTAGATCATCGTTAGCGCTTTTCATAGCGGATTCGAGTTTTGATTTCATATCCCGAATCAGGATTACGGCTTCATTGGCTTCGGTTTCTTTGTCTCTAATACGGGATGCTACTTCAAAAGTGGATTTGATATCTGCTTCGGTGACACCTTTAAGATTAGGATTCATTTTTATTTCAAAAGATTGCGTGAGTGATTTACCATCGGCACGAAGTCTCACCTGATATTTACCCAATGGAGCTTTGGGTCCTCGTGTCATTTGTGCTCCCCAGATGATGATACCATCGAATACTTTTGCTCCGGGATATAAAAGATTCCAGCTAAATTTATTTAATCCGGCGACGGTAGATGGGGCAGGTGGTGGTGGCGGGCCAAACCAATCATCTTCATTGGTTTCCTCTTTTTTTGCGGCCTTAGCTCCTGTGTATGTTTGTATCAAATTTCCCCGTTCATCAAGAATATCGATATATACCGTGTCTAATTCTTTGGGTAAGTAATATTGTATCTCTGCATTGAATACGGATCGAATAGCATCTGCTGGTTTGTACAATTTGATTTCAGTTTGAGATTGAGCCAGAGACCATTGACGGAGGGGTTGTATATCATCCATGATCCAAAATCCCCGACCATGTGTACCTAATACTATATCATTATCTTTAACGACCAAGTCGCGTATCGGGGTATTGGGAAGATTAGACTGTAACGCTTGCCAACGATCTCCTTCATTAGCAGAAAAGTAAACGCCATGCTCTGTACCTAAAAACAATAAATTTTTATTGACGAGATCCTCTCTCACCGCTCTTGCAAAATGGCCTTTAGCTATACCCTGAATGATCTTGGTCCAGGTCTTGCCATAATCTCGTGTACGAAAAACATAAGGCATTCGATCATCTACCTGATATCGATTGGCGGCCAGATAAGCTGTACCAGGAGTAAATTTTGATTCATCTATAATTTCTATTCTTGAAAATTTTGGTAATTCTTTAGGCGTGATGTCCATCCAATTCTTTCCTCCATCGCGGGTGATATGGACTCTACCATCATCAGAACCTGTCCATAGGGTATTGACATCGTGATTGGAAGGAGCTAGAGCAAAGATGGTCGCATAGATCTCCGGGCCATTCATGTCTTTGGTGATGATACCACCCGTAGGGCCCAAAGTCTCCGGATCAGCATAGGTAAGATCTGGACTTATTTTCTCCCAGCTTTGACCATCATCTATGGTCTTCCAAAGATGTTGTGAACAGGTATACATGATTTTAGCATCTTTGGGTGAGAACAAGATAGGATAAGTCCATTGCCAGCGTTCGGGCAATGATGCTGCTGGCTCACCACTAAAAAATCTTGGATAAACTTGAATATCTCTGATCTGCCCATTGCTTCGATCGTATCGGGTGAGCAGGGCACCCTGACTCCCTGCATAGAAAATATCTTTATTTATAGGGTGTTGCGTGATCCATCCGCTTTCACCTCCGCCCACACTATAGTACCATCCATGACCGGGTCCGCTTGCTTGCATCTGCCTCCAACCTTCACTCGGTACAGCTACTGTGCTATTATCCTGTTGGGCACCAGCTACATGATAAGGTATATCACTGGTGGCCATGACATGATACAGTTGGGTAGTGATATAATCTTGTTCCGTCCAGGTCTTGCCACCATTGGTACTTACTACTCCACCCCCATCATCGGATAAGATCATGCGTTGAGGATTATTCGGATCTATCCATAGGTCATGATGATCACCATGTACAGTACTGATGTTTTTAAATGTGAGTCCACCATCGGTAGATTTGAAAAAATCAACATTCAGTCCATATACGATATTCTTATCCCAGGGATCAGCGACGAGTCTGCTATAATAAAATGCACGTTGGCGTAGCTTTCGTTCGTCATTTACTTTCTTCCAGGTCCATCCTCCATCGTCTGATCGAAATACACCGCCTTCATTGGCTTCCACTATAGCATACAATCTATTAGGATCTGCCGGGGATATTGTAATTCCGATTTTACCTAGAGGTTCGGTGGGCATCCCTGGGTTTTTGCTTAGGTCTATCCAAGTGTCCCCACCATCCAAGGATTTCCAAAGTTTACAGCCTGGTCCCCCACCCCACATTTTCCAGGCTTTGCGATACACTTGCCAAGTGGTGGCATATATTATTCTTGGATTTTGTCTGTCGATGGTAAGATCAGCGCTTCCTGTTTTAGCATCTATATACAAGATTTTTTTCCAGGTATTGCCCCCATCTGTACTGCGAAAAACGCCTCGCTCCTCATTGTCTCCATAGGGATGACCCAATGCAGAAACATATACTATATCAGGATTGGTAGGATGCACCCGTACTCGAGCTATAGCTTGGGTTTCCTGAAGCCCCATATGTCGCCAGGATTTACCACCATCTATAGTTTTATATACTCCGTCTCCTTGGGTGATAGAGCCTCGCAATTGAGTTTCACCCATACCTATATATACAATATCGGGATTAGTCTCCGCAACAGCTACTGCACCTACAGACGAACTCGTAACTTGGCCATCTGTGACTGCGGCCCAATTTTGTCCACCATCCGTAGTCTTCCACAATCCTCCACCTGTAGCGCCAAAGTAATATTCCAATGGTCTCCCCGGAGTACCGGTACATCCAAGGGATCTTCCTCCACGTTGAGGACCTATGTTGCGCCATTTGAGTTTGTCGTAAAATTTAGGTGAAAGGACGGAAGAATCATTTTGAGCAAAAATGAAACCATGACCAAAAATCATCATGGAAATAAATAGAAGGAGTTTTTTCATATAATTTGATAAGGAATAGGGATCTAATGTAATTCATTTTGAATACAAATTAGTGATTTTGAGATGGTCTAAATAGTTTAAACAACTCTGAAATAATGCCCCTTCAGGGCATTCAATACATCTTATTAAATAATATGGGTATTA
>JAYSTG010000099.1:0-2104 GCA_043719965.1 Saprospiraceae bacterium
GCAATTGCATCTCCTTTTCGGCTACAATTGCTTTCAATTCTCGATTTTCTCGTAGCAATCTATTTTTCTCCAGATCATCTTTCTGTCCCTTTTGACCTACGAGTCCCTGTTCCCCCTCTTCTTCATATTTCCTTTGCCAGGTATAGATCATTGTGGTCGATACTCCAAACTGCCTCGAAGTCCGGGTCACTCCTTCCTTCTGACAATTGGTAAGTACTTCTAGTTTCTCTTGTGGGCTCCATTTTTTCCTGCTTTTCTTCATGATTTAACAAATTTAGTTCTTATAACTATTTTTAGTTAAACCTTGTCCAGTTTTTTAGGGGGCTAGCGAGGTAAGTATAAGACCACAGGTAACTATGCTTTCTGTCCTAAAGTATCTAGAATACGAAACTTGGTTTGAATTGGCGGAATTTATTGATAATGCAATTGCAAGCTACCTCAAAAATGAAGTAGCGATAAAAGCAATTGAAGGCGATAAATTTAAACTTGAAGTTCGAATCGAAATCTATGAACCAGAAAACAAAATAACAATTCGAGATAATGCTGCAGGTATAAGTGTAGTGGATTATGCAAGAGCCTTTGGAGCTGCTGAAATACCACCTGACAATACAGGGCTTTCGGAGTTTGGAATGGGAATGAAATCAGCAGCATGTTGGTTTGCTGACAATTGGTGTGTTACCTCAACTTCATTAGCAGAAAATGTAGAAAAAAAAGTAAGTTTCGATATGAAGCAAATATTTGAGGATAAAATTGAGGAGTTAGATGTAGAAATCAAAAATTGCCATAAGAATTATCATTACACAACAGTGGAGTTGTTTAATGTAAATAGAATGCCAAGGCGTAGAGGAGTTGGAAAAGTAAAAGACCACTTAAAAAGCATCTACAGAGAGTTTATCCGAAACGGGGTTTTAGTTTTAAAAATTGATAATGAAGAATATATATGATTGTAAAAAATTGCTCCATCATTTTTGATTAAACGATACATTTCTTTTAAGCAGTTGTACTGCCAATTGGCATATTCATCTGCCGGAATATTATCGTTGTAATGACTGTAACCATTTTGTAAAGGGTTGCCTGCCCACTTTCCACTTTTTGTGTTTGCACTCATCCCGTTTCCAGTTGAATTTTAAGTTGTATGGTGGTGAAGCAACAATAAGTTCGATGCTGTGGTAGGGCATGCTTTTCATAGTAGCTAAACTATCGCCACAAATAATTTTGTTGAGATAATCTTCAGGAAATTTCATTTTTAATTTTACAGCTTATCATTTCGATCAAAGGTAAATTTTTTTTCAAAAGTAGAATAAATGAACAACTGGAATAAGCTAATACTACAACTTGTGTGAGGATTAACTTTCTTAATACCATTTATCGCTATAAAAAAGTGTAAAAATCGAACATTTGTTTCGTATATTAGATCTTACTTTTATATTTAGTCCTTCAATCTTCAACAAAATGATCAATCGAAGAAATCTGCTCAAAAGTGCCACAGCTTTAGGAGCTACCTCTTTCATACCAGTTTCTGCTTCAGCTATTGCCTCTACTGAGCTTAAACCTTTTAAGAAAAAATTTTCCTATTGCTTTAACTCCAGTACGATCAGGGGTCAAAAAATCGGAATTGAAAGAGAAGTCGAGCTAGTATCAAAGGCCGGATACAATGGTATCGAAGTATGGGTTCCCGTATTGAACGAATACAAAAAAAGTGGAAAGTCCCTAAAAGATTTGAATAAAAAAATTAAAGACCTTGGACTCAAAGTAGAAGATGCTATAGGATTTGCTCCATGGATACATGAAGATGATCAAATCAGAGCCAAAGCCCTGGATCAAGCTAAACAAGAAATGGAAATGCTCGCGGAGATGGGTTGCCATCGTATCGCCGCCCCTCCAGCTGGGGCTACCGATAAAGAGGTACCGTCCTATGATGCGGTCGCAGAACGATTCAGAGCATTAGTCGAGATTGGATTACAACAGGGCGTGATACCCCAACTGGAACTTTGGGGATTCTCAAAGACTCTATATAAAATGAGCCAACTGCTCTATGTGGCTACTCAGTGTGCTCACCCTCAGACGAGATTACTGACTGATGTCTATCATCTCTATAAAGGTG
>JAYSTG010000100.1:0-5408 GCA_043719965.1 Saprospiraceae bacterium
AATAATGACAATTCTCTTTTTTTTGTAGGGAAACTTGCGTGTACCATCACATCTTGATAGTTAATGTTTTCATCCCCAAATTGAGCGCCTAATTGACTGAGTAGACCTACGGTCGAATAGCGGTATCTAGCCAAAAATGAGGCTCCTTGTTTAGACAAAGGACCTTCTAAACCTAGTTCCATACCCAATAAACTGATCTGTGCTTCTGAAGTTAATTTTTCAGTATTGCCTTTTCTGAGATTCACATCAATCATACCAGCTAAGGCATTGCCATGTGTAGCATCAAAGGGTCCTTTATATAGATAAGTATTGTCCAGTACAGAAGCGCTGATCATATTTACTCCACCTCCACTCGGGCTGGCCTGATCTCTAAACGTACCTGCATTACTGAGATGATTGGGGTTAAGGATTTCTGTGCCATTAATGGACCATTTTACAAAAGCTGGATTATTGCCACGTATGATGAGATGATTGGCCCCATCATTGGCAGAGGAGACACCTGCCTGGCTTGTAAATAATCTAGCCGGATCAAAAAACCCTGCTGGTAGCTTTTCCGTCTCTTCGCGAGTGATTACCAAAGCATTGGACAGTAGATGTACATAGCTTCCTGATTTTCGATCCGAGATCACGACTTCCGGTAGGTCTGAATTAATCGGCTTTAATTCAAAATGTAATAACACATTAGTCCTACCTATCAAATAATCGAAGAAATGCTCTGTTTGATATCCAGTCGCTTGAATCATGATTTCATATCGTCCGGGAGTCATGTCTTCGATTATAAACCTTCCAAGGCTATCCGTAATCACAGCATATGGGTGAGTAGGTTCGTGAACAAAACGGAGTGCAGCGCCTTCAATTACGGCAAAGGAATATGTGTTTTTAACTACGCCCTGGATTTTGACCGTCTGAGCAGTTATACCATTCCATACCACAAGAATAAAACAAAGCAATCCTATTCGATAAGCCATCTTGATGTAAAAATACTGGAATGTACGGATAACTTAAGTATGACTGGAATCAGGGTAAGACTAGGAACAGAACTTTACGTTTTTTAAAACATTATTTCGTCCTTATCCTTCTCCCCCAACTGGTCCATAAAAAATCACCCAAGTACAAAAGTCTTCCGTAAAATCAATGAAGCGATGATCAATACCAGCAGGCACAAAAAGAAAATCATGAGATCCAAACGTGATCATTTGATCTCCATTTTTAAAAGTACCGGACCCGGAGACGATGATGTACACTTCATCCCGATCATGGGGTAGTTGATGATCTATCTGTTCGGGCTTATAGAGTTCGATAGCTAGTGTACCATGTGTAAATAATTCTACAAAAGGTTTGAAAGTTGTTGAAAGTAACTGTCGTGCTTTAGAAATAGGAAGATGCATATGAATAATTTAATTTATGATAACTCCGAAATATCTAAAATTAGCATATCTTAGATTAAGCTTCAAAAGTTATGAAAACAAACAAACTCATTTCTGGTCGGCGCAAGTTCATCAAACAATCTGCCAATGCTGCTGTCGCCATCAGCCTACCTACCATCATCCCATCCTATCTCTTGGGTAAATACGCCCCGAGCAATCGGATTAATATCGGAGCTATAGGCAATGGTCGGATTTCAAGGATTCACGACATGCCCGGAGTATGGAAACATGATATGGCCAGGATCACAGCAGTCTGTGACTTAGACACAGCTCGAGCAGCTGATGCGAGACTTTTAGTCAATGAGGCTTATTCGAAAATGACCAATCAAGCTTATGATGGGGTCAAGGTTTATCACAACTATCTGGAATTATTGCAAAATAAAGATATCGACGCGGTGCTCATTTCTACTCCAGATCATTGGCATGCTCGCATCGCCATAGATGCTGCCAAAGCTGATAAACATATTTACCTTCAAAAGCCTGCCTCGCTTACTATTACAGAAGGTCGCAAAATGGTCGATGCCGTAGAAAAAAGTGGTGTAAAATTCCAGATCGGATCTCAACAACGATCTTCTACTCAGTTTAGATATGCTGCAGAATTGGTTCGTAATGGTCGAATCGGTCAATTGAAAAAAGTATATGTAGGTTTACCTGGTGACCCATCCGGACCGGAAGAGATTGAAATGCCGATACCTTCAAATTTAAATTATAATTTTTGGTTAGGCAGCACTCTTGATATTTACTACACTGAAAAAAGAGTTCATCCTCTGGTAGGATACGATAGACCAGGATGGTTACGATGCGAACAGTTTGGCGCTGGCATGATCACAGGTTGGGGCGCTCATCATATTGACTCTGCGCATTGGGGGATGGGTACAGAGCGTACCGGACCGATCGAAGTCTGGGGTCATGCTGATTTTCCTAAAAGTGGTTTATGGGATGTGCATGGCATCTTCCGTACTGAAGCGCTATATGCCAATGGAGTACAGATGATCGTCAGCAATGAACTACCTAATGGTATCAAATTTGAAGGTACTACTGGGTGGATTTGGGTGACTCGTGGTGCATATAGAGCAACAGCATCTGATCCTATCAATTCCGATGGCACCAAACCATTAGACGCGAGTGACCCAAAAATACTTACTTCTGTGATCAGTCCTACGGAGCATCATTTTATAGTAAGTGCTGATCATCATGGGAATTGGCTGGAAAGCATTAAAGACAATAAGACACCTTTAGCGCCAGTAGAAGAGGCCCATCGATCCTGTTCAGCATGTCTATTACATCATATAGCGATGAAACTGGATCGTAAGATTAAATGGGATCCTGCCAAGGAAACTTTTGTCAATGATCCTGAAGCGAGCCAGCTATTGGCGAGGTCGCAACGACAACCATTCGGTATATAGTAGAAATTTAACTGAAAATAAAGTCAGTAGTACTTAATTTTGTAAGAAACTTAATCAAATGAATTCAATCGTATTAGGTAAAAAGAAATATGTGGTAATTCCAGAAGTAGAGTACAATAAATTAATGAAGAAGGCTTTATTAAAAACTAAACCGGAAAAAACATATTCTATCGAAGAAGCGCGAGCTATGACAGATAAATTAATAGATAAATGGTTCAAAGAAAAATAGAAATCAGATTAGCTGTCATAGAAAATATTGCCAAAATCTCCACATTTATAGAATCGAAAGGGCTTCTTGTTACGGCTCAAAAATTTTCGAGTCAAGCCTATGACTTCATTCAAAAATTAAGGGATCCTAAAATTCGTTTTATCTATTGTAGAGATTCCAAAAGGAGAATAAACCGATTAAAGTGTGTAAACTATAAGAAAAAATATGTTATAGTGTTTTGGGAGGACGATTCTGAATTAATAATACATGAGTTTATCCTAGCTTCCTCAATTCACTGATTTTTATGACTAATTATTTACCTTCACTCGTCGAAGGTTTTAAATCCCACGATTTGGACCGATCCCTATGGACGCACCAGACCCATCAAATCGTAGCTATATGGTATCTCACGCATTATGAAGCTGATGATGCGCTTAGCCGGATTCGATCTGGTATCATTGGCTACAACCTCGCAATCGGTGTAGAAAACAATGGGCAGCGTGGTTATCACGAAACCATCACCGTAAGCTGGTGGCAATTGATCAAATTATATATAGAAAAAAACAGAGACAAATCTTTTGAGACACTATGTGATGATTTTTTACACTCCCCTTATTGCGATCGTGATACATTACTAAGTTTTTATTCTAAAGAACGATTGTTATCTTCCGTCGCGAGATCCAGATATTTGGAGCCTGACCTTGCACCAATCAAACTATAAATGAAAATATTTTTTTACGCTATCTTGACTATTCTATTCATCGGAGCTTGTAAACCCCCTATGGAAACTGTACAAAAACCTATCCGATTGATGACCTTAGATCCCGGCCATTTTCATGCTGCACTGGTACAGAAGACGATGTATCCCACGGTAGATTCCATAGTACATGTATATTCACCCGGTGGAGCCGATCTAGATATGCATGATCTTCGCATTAAAAACTACAATTCCAGAGGAGAGCTTCCGACAAATTGGAATCAAGTCAATTATATTGGTTCAGATTTTTTTGAAAAAATGATTTCTGATAAAAAAGGAAACCTAGTCGTCTTATCTGGAAACAATCGTATCAAAACAGATTATATCTACCAATCCTTAAAGGCTGGCTTGAATGTATTTGCAGACAAGCCTATGATCATTCAATATTCCGATTTTAAAACTTTAGAATCTGCTTTTGAGCTGGCAAAGAAAAACAAAGTGCAACTTTATGACATCATGACTGAACGCTATGAAATTAGTACGATACTACAACGAGCACTGTCTATGAACCCAGCGATTTTCGGCACACTGATAGATGGCACTCCAGAGCAGCCTGCTATTACTAAAGAAAGTGTGCATCATTTTTATAAGTTTGTATCTGGCAATGTATTAGTTCGACCCCAATGGTTTATGGATGTAAAACAACAAGGTGAGGGTATCGTAGATGTCACCACCCATCTGGTAGACCTGATCCAATGGGCATGTTTCCCAGATCAAAGCATTGATACCACCGATATCAATATTTACCACGCAAAACGATGGCCTACCGTTATGAGTCTGAAACAATTCAAAACCATTACCAAGGCAGATGCTTTTCCAGAATTTTTGAAAGCATATGTGCATCAGGATAAGAGCCTACATGTCTTTAGCAATGGCGAAATACGCTACACCATCAAGGGGAAACATGCTAAAACCTCTGTCATCTGGAATTATAAAGCGCCAGATGGCACTGGAGATACCCATTATTCTATCATGAGAGGATCCATGTGCAATCTGATCATTCGGCAGGGCATCGACGACGCCTTTAGACCGACGCTGTATATCGAACCAATTGCTACGCAGGATTCTTCGGCTATCAAGTCATCTATTCAATCCTATTTGGAATCTTCCTCTGCCACCTGGCCTGGCTTCCAGTTGGCGTCAGCTAGTAAAGGATGGAAGCTGATCATCCCATCGGCCTTACAAGAAGGTCATGAGGCCCACTTCGGGAGGGTCATGGAAAAATATCTTGACTACCTTGAACATGGCAATATGCCTTCGTGGGAGGTCCCCAATATGCTTACCAAATATTATACTACCACTAAAGCATTACAACTTTCCAGGCATGAAAAGAGATGAGTTGTTAAAATTATCGGTGTGCTTTGAAGTCTAAAATGAAATATTTCGAGTAATTTTATGCATTTAATTCGCTAGATAAGATTTTATTCCTCCTTTAAATACCAAAAGCATGAAAAGAATTCTATCATTTACTTTTTTCCTTAGTGCTACTTTATGTGTAACAGCACAATCCAAAACTTCACTCTTTGATTGTATCTATGGCACTACTGGGACGCCGATCATACGATTGGAAACGAATTGGAACAAATTAATAAATAATAAAATGGAGGAAG